>NZ_JALIHH010000296.1:0-337 GCF_022869435.1 Aeromonas sp. LsrichE-8G | reverse complement strand
GCCAACCCAGTGATTTGAAACTGATGGCCAATTGGCTCTTCGCCACGCTTGGGTCTGCCACGTCCTGTATAAACGGGTTCACCTACCA
This sequence comes from Aeromonas sp. LsrichE-8G, assembly GCF_022869435.1. NCBI lineage: Bacteria > Pseudomonadati > Pseudomonadota > Gammaproteobacteria > Aeromonadales > Aeromonadaceae > Aeromonas > Aeromonas sp. LsrichE-8G. The sequence continues at coordinate 249 of NZ_JALIHH010000296.1, read as the reverse complement.
CTTCGGCATCCAGTTGCAGCAGCATCAAGCTGGCGGTAAAACAGCTCAACTCAGCTTGGGCATCCGCCTCACAAGCAAAGCGTCGGGCACACAATTTGGCGAAGGCTTTGAGCTCGCGGGTACTGTCTTTGAGCAGGTTTTTGGCCAATGTCTGCTGCTCGCGGTGGCTGGCTTGTTCGCTGCGCACCAGCAACCAACGTTGCGCGACCCCGGCATAATTCGCGTGTTGCCAACGGCCATGATAGCCAT
>NZ_JALIHH010000295.1:0-293 GCF_022869435.1 Aeromonas sp. LsrichE-8G | reverse complement strand
AGCAGCAATCCCCACAGCTCCTGATAGACCAAGTCCACTTTCTTGCTTCTCAGCGTGATGGCGTTGTGCTGCATCGCGCTTTTGATATCCCGGTATCCCAGCTCGATTTCCCAGCGCTCGTGGTACAGGGTCGCCACCTGAGCTGCACTGAATCGCGCCACGGGCAGGGAGGTAAAGACCGTTTTCTCCTTGCCTGCCACCTCATAGGTCACTGCGCGAACTTGCCAGTGTGTCGGCAACGCCGGGTTTTTCTTGCGAGCCTGAGGCGAGACCGTCATTTGCAACAGACGGTC
>NZ_JALIHH010000294.1:257-21074 GCF_022869435.1 Aeromonas sp. LsrichE-8G | reverse complement strand
ATACATGAAAGCCAGCATCCGGGCCAAGGTGGAGCACCCATTTCGCATCATCAAGCGACAGTTCGGCTTCGTGAAAGCCAGATACAAGGGGTTGCTGAAAAACGATAACCAACTGGCGATGTTATTCACGCTGGCCAACCTGTTTCAGGCGGACCAAATGATACGTCAGTGGGAGAGATCTCACTAAAAACTGGGAATAACGCCTTAAATGGCGAAGAAACGGTCTAAATAGGCTGATTCAAGGCATTTACGGGAGAAAAGATCGGCTCAAACTGAAAAAATGAAATGACTGAGTCAGCCGAGAAGAATTTCCCCGCTTATTCGCACCTTCCCTAGGACACCCATTATTTCGATAGCAGACTTGTTTGGCAAAGTAGATGTTCCCTGTCATCCCGGAATGATTAGACCACTACACTGTCAATCCAAATAGCCCCTCCCTCGTGGGGATGCATTCCCACCTGCCACTGGCCTATAGTGGGTACCTTCACCCCCTTTGCGAGCAGCACCATGTATATCGGCGAATTTGCCCGGCTGGCGGGCACCACCCCAAAGGCGGTCCGTCTCTACGAGCAGCTCGGGCTGCTGCCCAAGCCCAGGCGGCGCGGCAAGTATCGCGTCTACCGGGCCGAGGATCTGGAGTGGGTCGGCTTTATCCGCGAGGCCCAGCGGCTTGGCTGCAAGCTCGGGGAGCTGGTTCCCCTGCTCGCGGGCGTCACCAGCCTCGATCACTTCCCCTGGCAGAAGGTGGAGCAGCTTATCGCGGACAAGCTGGCGCAGATCGAGGCGGAGGTCGCCCGGCTGCAACGCCAGCATCAGGGCTTGAGCCAGTGCGCCACGCTGCTGGCGCAGCACCCCTGCCGCTATGGCGCCCCGGCGCGGCAATCCCCCGACGGGCGGGATCATCCCGCCGCCGCGGATCGGGGGCAAAAGGTGGCTTGACTCTGTCCCATGGGACAAGGGGTGTAATGGGGGCTCACTTCAAGGAGCCATACCATGACCCCCAACCTGCTTGTTCTCAACGGCAACCCCAAACCCGACAGCCTCTGCCACGCCCTCGCCCGGGAGTATGCCCGCAGCGCCGAGCAAAGGGGCGCGCGCGTCACCCTGCATCACGTGGGGGAGCTCGCCTTCGCGCCGGATCTTCACCATGGCTATGACGAGGTGCAGCCCCTCGAGTCCGATCTGCAGGCGGTGCAGCAGAGCCTGACGCAAGCCCACCATCTGGTGATCGTCGCCCCCGTCTGGTGGGGCCACCTGCCAGCCCGGCTCAAGGGGCTGCTGGATCGCACCCTGCTGCCGGGTTTCGCCTTTCGCTACCAGCCGGGGAAGGCCCACCCGGAGCAATTGCTCGCCGGCAAGACGGCGCGCCTGCTGCTCACCATGGACAGCCCCCCCTGGTATTACCGCTGGTGGCAGGGTGCCCCCCTGGAGCGCACCCTGGACAAGCCGGTGCTGGGGCTGTGCGGCATCCGGCTGACCCACCGCCAGCATCTGGGGCCCGTCCACACCTCGGATGAGGGGGCCCGCCAGCGCTGGCTCAGCCAGGCCGGAGCCGCCGCCCGCCAGGATGTGCGGCGGCTGGGCAGGCGTCCCGCCTAATCCCTGCCATGGGCATGTTTTGCCCATTAAAAAGCCCCGCAGTTGCGGGGCTTTTGTCGTCGAGGCGGGGGTTATTTTGCCGCGATGGCGTCTGCCATGGGGCTCTGGAACTCCTGCTCGGCTTCTGCGAAGCGATCCTGCATGGCCTTGGAGGGAGCCTTGTCCAGCAGGCTGAACAGCACGATGGCCAGGGTGGCAAACAGGAAGCCCGGGATGATTTCGTACAGACCCAGCCAGCCGAACTGCTTCCAGATGATGACGGTCAGGGCACCGACCAGCATGCCCGCCAGGGCGCCGTTGCGGGTCATGCGGGACCAGAGCACGGAGAGCAGCACCACGGGGCCGAAGGCGGCACCGAAACCGGCCCAGGCGTAGCTCACCAGCCCCAGCACCCGGTTTTCCGGGTTGGTGGCGACGGCGATGGCCACCAGGGCGATCAGCAGCACCATGGCGCGGCCGACCCACACCAGCTCTTTCTGGGAGGCGTTCTTGCGCAGGAAGGGCTTGTAGAGATCCTCGGTGATGGCGCTGGAGCAGACCAGCAGCTGGCAACTGAGGGTACTCATCACCGCCGCCAGGATGGCGGAGAGCAGCACGCCGGCAATCCAGGGGTTGAACAGGATCTTGGAGAGCTCGATGAAGACGCGCTCCGGGTTGGTGGTCACGCCGCCCGCCTGCTCGGTGAAGGTGGAGAAGTAGGCCAGGCCGAAGAAACCGATGGCCACGGCGCCGCCCAGGCAGAGCACCATCCAGGTCATGCTGATGCGACGGGCGCTGGCCATGGAGTGGTGGGAGTCCGCCGCCATGAAGCGCGCCAGGATGTGGGGCTGACCGAAGTAGCCCAGGCCCCAGGCCATCAGGGAGATGATGGCGATGAAGTCCAGGTTCTTGAACATGTCGAGGTTGCTGGCGTTCTGCGCCGCCACCTGCACCATGGCGGTGTCGATGCCGCCCACGGCGATGATGACGAACACCGGGGTCAGGATGAGGGCGAAGATCATCAGGGTCGCCTGCACGGTGTCGGTCCAGCTTACCGCGAGGAAGCCGCCGAAGAAGGTGTAGGTGATGGTGGCCGCGGCACCGATCCAGAGGGCGGTGTCATAGCTCATGCCGAAGGTGCTCTCGAACAGGCGGGCACCGGCCACCACGCCGGAGGCGCAGTAGATGGTGAAGAACAGCAGGATCACCAGGGCGGAGAGGATGCGCAGCACCCGGCTCTTGTCTTCGAAGCGGTAGGTGAAGTAGTCCGGCAGGGTCAGAGCGTTGCGGTTCTTCTCGGTGTGAACCCGCAGCCGACCGGCCACCCAGCGCCAGTTGAAGTAGGCGCCGATGATGAGGCCGATGGCGATCCAGCTCTCGGAGATGCCGCCGATGAAGACGGCGCCGGGCAGGCCCATCAGGAGCCAGCCACTCATGTCGGAGGCGCCGGCGGAGAGGGCGGTCACCCAGCTCCCCATCCGGCGGCCGCCGAGAATGTAGTCGTCAAAGTTACGGGTGGCGCGATAGGCGATGAAGCCGATCAATACCATCCCGAGGATGTACACCAGAAAGGTGATGAGCATGGGGGTGCTAGCTGTCATTCAAAACTCCGTTATGTGACGTCTGCGCCCGTTCTTGCGACGGACTCTTCCTTAAAAAAACCGGCCTAGAGTAATCAGCAGATCGCCGGACCACAACCACTTTTAACAAATAAAAAACACATGTAAAACGTTTAACACCTAACCAAGCAACCACTCAATTGCAATAAGGCCGGATTTTATCCCGATCTGCCAAGGGTTTACCCTGATGATCCCCTCCCCCGCGCCATAAAAAAGCCCCGACAGTGGCCGGGGCTCGGAATACCGACGGGCGGGATCAGCGGTTGATGGCGATGGGCATGCCGCTGCGCTGCTCCAGGGCCTGCTTGACCAGCTGGGAGTCGCTGTCCGCGTGGGCGATGAAGCGGGTCACGGCGGTGGACATGGGCAGCGGGGCCGGCAGGCTGGAGTTGAACTCCTCCTGGTTGCGGGAGAGGGGCTGGTGCACTTCCAGGTAGCGGCGGCCATCCGGCTCGACAGAGGCCTTGATGGGCTGGTTCACGAACTGGACGCGGGTACCGACCGGGACCTGCTTGAACAGGTACTCGATGTCGTCGTTGCGCAGACGCACGCAGCCATGGCTCACCCGCAGGCCGATGCCGAACTGGGCGTTGGTGCCGTGGATGGCGTACATCTTGCCGATGTAGAGCGCGAACAGCCCCATGGGGTTGTCCGGACCGGCCGGCCAGACCGCAGGCAGGGTCTCGCCACGGGCGGCGTACTCGGCGTGCATCTTCGCGGTCGGGGTCCAGGTCGGGCCCGCCTTCTTGCGCTGCACGCTGGTCACCCAGTCTTCCGGGGTGTCGGTGCCGAGCTGGCCGATGCCAATCGGCAGCACTTCCACCACCTTCTTGCCTTTGGGGTAGTAGTAGAGGCGCATCTCGGCGACGTTCAGCACGATGCCTTCACGGGGGGCATCCGGCAGGATCAGCTGGTGCGGCACGACCAGCTTCTCGCCCGCCTGCAGCAACAGGGGGTCTGCCTTGGGGTTGGCTTCCAGCATGTTGGTCAAGCCGAGCTGGAATCTGGCCGCTGCCGCTTCCAGGGGTTGGCCCGCCTCTTCCGGGGACACCACGTAGTCCAGGTTCTCCCCCACCAGGCGGCTGTTGGCTGCGGGCAGGGCATATTCGATGGCGAGGGCGGGCATGGCGGCCAGGATCAGGGAGCAGCACAGTGCGGCCGCCGTGTTGTGGAGGAGCTTCATAACTTTCCTGTGATAAAGGGGGTGGTTCAGCACTCTGGCCAGCGCGGAGGCGACGGGCGCGCCCGGGGCGAAGAGAAGGCCGCCATTTTTCTCCTCTGCCATGCAAATTTCAACCGCCACGTGCTGACGGGTCGGTGATTAAATACGGTGCCGCGCTGCGCCGCGGCACCTTGCCATAAGCGGGATCAGCCGTTTTTCCAACTGTGCATGTCATAACCGGTTGGCGACTGATGCAAACGCAGATGGAATTGCTCAATTATCGCAAATATGTGGTCGAAAATATCAGCCTGTATCCCTTCATACTCGGCCCAGGCGGTGGTCGCCGTGAAGCAGTAGATCTCCAGCGGCAGGCCGTCCGTGGTCGGTGCCAACTGGCGCACCATCAGGGTCATGTCCTTGCGAATGCCCGCATGGGCCCGCAGGTAGGCGTCCAGATAGGCGCGCAGGGTGCCGAGGTTGGTGAGGTGGCGACCATTGATGGGGCAGCTGATGGCATCGCTGAGCTGCTGGTTGTAGCTGCTGAGCTCCTGCTCCTTGCGGCTGAGGTAGGGTGCCAGCAACCTGGCCTGCTTGAGCTGCAACTGCTCCTGCGAGGTGAGGAAGCGCACGCTGGTCATGTCGATGTTGACGCTGCGCTTGATGCGGCGCCCGCCGGATTCGGTCATCCCCTGCCAGTTCTTGAAGGAGTCGGAGATGAGGGCATAGGTGGGGATGGTGGTGATGGTCTTGTCCCAGTTCGACACCTTGACCGTGGTGAGGCCGATGTCGGTCACCTCGCCGTCCGCCCCGTACTTGTCCATCTGCAGCCAGTCACCGACGCTCAGCATGCGGTTGGCGGAGAGCTGGATACCCGCCACCAGGCCGAGGATGGGGTCCTTGAACACCAGCATCAGGACCGCGGTCATGGCCCCCAGGCCGCTGAACAGGAAGAGGGGCGACTTGCCGAGCAGCAGGGCGATCATCAGGATGCCCACCAGGATGCTGGCCACCAGTTTCACCCCCTGGAAGATGCCGCGCAGGGGCAGATCCCGCCCAAGCCGGGTATGGCGGCTCAGGGAGAGCAGGCAGTCGAGCAGGGCGAACAGGGCCAGCAGCAGGAACAGCAGGATCCAGAGCTGGGCCAGCAACTCGATAAGCGCCAGGCTCTCGGACGCTTTGGGCAGCCAGATCTCCGCCTGACCGAGCAGCACGGCGCCCTGGAACACGAAGGCGAGCCGGTAGAAGAGGCGTTGCTGCAACTGGGGCGGCAGCCACATCTGCTTGGTCTTGCCAAGCAGCCCCCCCAGGCGCACCAGCAGGATGCGGTGCAGCACCAGGTGCAGCACCATGGCGGTCAGCACGATGAACCCCAGGGCGATCACCAGGGCCATCATGGGGGTCACATCGACCCCCAGGCCTGACAACCAGTTGAAAAACATCTCTTTCATCGTTACCTCCGCAATATCACACAGCGGTCAGGGTACGCATCTGGTCCCCCATGTCAAATGACAGGCCGATCACTATTGCCGAAACGACAACGCCCGGCAGGAGCCGGGCGTTGTCATCACCAGAGGGTGCCTTAGCCGACCAGGCTCAGGGCATCACGGGCGATCACCAGCTCTTCGTTGGTGGGCATCACCAGTGCCAGACGGCTGCCTTCGACGGTGATGGGGCCTTCACCGCCCAGCACGGCGGCGTTGTTGGCCTCCTTGTCGATCTTGAAGCCGAGCAGGGCCAGTCTGGCCAGCACCATCTCGCGCACCATGGCGGCGTTCTCGCCGATGCCGCCGGTGAACACCAGGGCGTCCAGGCGACCATCCATGGCGGCAGCATAGGCACCGACGTACTTGGCAACGCGATAGGTGAAGACATCCAGCGCGCGCTTGGCACCGGCGTCGGTGGCGTAGTTGCCGGTGACGTAGCGGCAGTCGCTGCTCTCCTCGGTCATGCCCAGCAGGCCGGATTCGCGGGTCAGCACCTGGTTGATCTTGTCCACGCTGTAACCCAGGTTGTCGTGCATGAAGAAGACGATGGCAGGGTCGATGTCACCGGAGCGAGTGCCCATCGCCAGCCCTTCCAGCGGGGTCAGCCCCATGGAGGTGTCGACGGACTCGCCGTTCTTGATGGCGCAGACGGAGGCACCGTTGCCCAGGTGGCAGTTGATGATGTTGAGCTCATGGAGCGGTTTGCCCAGCGCCTTGGCGGTCTCTTCGGCGATGAAGCGGTGGGAGGTGCCGTGGGCGCCGTAACGACGGATGCCGTTCTCGCGATAGAGCTTGTAGGGCAGCGCGTAGAGGTAGGCTTCCTCTGGCAGGGTCTGGTGGAAGGCGGTGTCGAACACGGCCACGTTCTTGTCGGCCAGGGCCGGGAACACCTTGAGGGCGGCACGGATGCCGATGAGGTGCGCCGGGTTGTGCAGGGGGGCGAACGGAATAGCGGCTTCGATGCCGGCAATCACGCCGTCATCGATGCGAACGGAACGGGAGAACTGCTCGCCGCCGTGCACGATGCGATGGCCGATGGCGACCAGCTGATCGGCCAGGGCGGGATCCTGGGGCAGGATGTGGCCCACGATGTGGTCGAGGGCTTCCTGGTGCGCAGCACCGGCGCCCAGCATGGCGTCGCCCTTGACCCCGTGGAGTTTCCATTTGATACGTGCGTCATCCAGATTGAAGCATTCGGCCAGGCCGGACAGCATGTCCTCGCCCGTTTCAGCGTCCATTACGGCAAATTTCAGGGAAGAGCTACCGCAGTTAAGGATCAATACCAACTTGCTCATGTTCTACATCTTCCTGTGCTTCGGCTTTACGCCGACAGTGTCGTGTCATCCAGCGATGGATGGGATTCCCCTGCCGGGGGCTTATGGTCGCAGGAGGGTGCGTCCAATTTTTCAAATCGTTGGGCGCAGACCGTTCGTCTGGCGCGCGCGTCGAATCAGCGATTCGCAACGGGCCTTTGTTGGCCCAATCACTCGGGACTTCAGGCCCCGGTTGCCACTCAGGCGCCGGTCAGCAGCGACTGGTGAACCTTGACGACCAGCTTCTTGACCGGACCTGGGGTCGTCAGGGTACAGAGGGGGCGATGCAGTTCTCCCGGCCAGAAGATGGCGAAGTCGCCGGGCTGCAACGCCAGATAACTGGTCTGCTCATCATCGACGAACCAGAGATCGGGGTGAGGATGGTCGGCACCGTCCCGGCTGTAGGCGTGAGGGCCCACGCCGATCCACTCCTCGCCGCGCAGCAGCAGCTGGATGTCCAGATACTGCTCATGAAACTCGCCCCGGCGATCCGCCACCGGCTCTGTCAGATCCTCGCTCACCAGGCAGAACAGCGTGAGGCCGTCGACCTCCTGCTTGCCGAGGGGGGCGTGCAGCCAGCGTTCGACGCTTTGCACCACCTCGGCCACGATACGGTTCAGGGGGGCGGGCAAGGGGGTGCGTTGCAAGGTATCCAGACTGCCGGTGATCATGAGGTTCGCATCCTTAGGTATATCTGTGGTCTATCTTTGTGCACCAATGAAAAAGGACCATTGAAGGTCCTTTTATCGTCTCGTCTGCCATCCGTGCAGACGGGGGCGCTGTCGCTTCCAAGCCGATGGCGCCGAGTCACTGTTGCATACTCGTCCGCCCCTGCCAAGAGATACTCGCCCATTCACCCGATGATCGTACCAGTTGAAACAATATTATTCACTACCCAATCTCCCCCGACTTTGACCAGACGCAAAAACGGGAGCATCTGCTCCCGTTTTTTTCCATCACCCGCTCAAAAGCGGTGCCATTCAAACCTTGCCGGCGTTTTCCACCGGCTTGGCGTACATGGCGCGCCAGATGGCCTTGTGCTCTTGTGGCACCTCGGACTGGCGAGTCAGGAAGGCGCTCTGCTCTATGGTGCTGGCCTTGCCGGGCACATCCGCCGCGAGGTAGTTGCCCGGGAAGAGGCGATAGCTGCTCCAGATCGCCTTGTCGATGAGCGCCGCCAGCTCGTCCGGATCGCTGAAGCCCTCGGTGATGGGGGCGCCGAAGGAGACGTGTACCCGCCCCTTCTGGCCGACGATGCCCGCGACGATACTCTCGATGTCCTCGAACTCGCCCTTCTCGTAGCTGCCGTTGACCGACTTCTCGTAGAGCTCGCGCGCCTTGGCCTTGTCGGTGGGATCCAGCTCGTAGCTGATGCTCACCGGCACGATGTTGAGGCTGCGCATGTAGTCGACGAACTCGATCTTCTGCTTCTTGCCGTCCACGTAGAACATCTTGAGGATGGCCGGATCCGTCTTGTCATCCCCGTCCTTGGCGCGCCCCTCCTTCTGGGCGATCCAGATGGAGTGCCCCTCATGCACCGACTGGCCGATGTAGGCCGACAGCTCGCCGAGGGCCTTCATCATCTCCCGCGGCCCCTTGGCGGAGCGCTTGACGATGAAGCTCTTGTTGAGCTTCATCAGCTCGGTGGCGCAGGGCTTGCGCAGCAGGTTGTCGCCGATGGCGATGCGCACGGTATCGAACCCGTGGGTGTGCAGCCCCCAGTTGACGAACGCCGGATCCATGGCGATGTCCCTGTGGTTGGAGACGAACAGGTAGCCCTGCTCCTTCTTGAGGTGTTCGAGCCCGGAGAAGCTCACTCCCTGGGTGGAGGTGGCGATCATCCGGGTCATGTAGCGGGTCACCCCCATCTGTACCTGATGGATGGTGCTGACCTTGGCCCACTTGTGGCGCAGGAACTGGCGGATCAGCGGGCGAATGGCCCAACCCAGCCAGCTCATCAGGGAACCGAAGCGGTATTTGGCGATGGCGCCGATAAACTCGTCATCCTGGATCAGCCGCTCGATGGCAGCCGGTACTTCTTCATCGCGATAGGGGCGAATGTCCGCGAATCTATCTACTTCTGTCACAATGTCTGCCTTGCATGTATGGAGTCGCGGCCTGCGTCTGCCGGCCGGGAAAATTCAGGGCGCAATTTTACACGCTTTTATCCCCAGGGGTATGAGAGGCGTACAGATAGTGCGATCTTGCAGTGAAAAAGCGATGGCGGTCACCCGCCAGCCCCCCTTTCGACAACGGCTCTGCTAGCCAGCGGGATTGATGAGCGCGGTGAGGACGTGGTCCTCCCAGCGGCCGTTGATCATCAGATAGTCCCGAGCGTATCCCTCCTGCTCGAACCCCAGCCGTTCGAGGAGCGCGCCGCTTCGCAGGTTCGCGGGCATGTAGCTGGCCATGATGCGATGCAGGCCCCGCTCCCGGAACAGGTGATCGATGCCAGCGGCCACCACCTCCTGCATCAGGCCCTGCCCCTCGTGCTCCTTGTCGATGGCATAGCCCAGGTGGCACGCCTTGAACATGCCCATCACAATGTTCGTGAAATTGCAGGTGGCGAGCACCCGCTCCCCCCTGGGATCGAGCGCCACCAGTTGCACGGCACTGCCCTCGAAATAGTGGCCGTAACCGTCGCGCAAGCGGGTCTGCCAGTGAGCCAGGGTGTAGAAGCTCTCCTCCCGCCTGGGCTCCCAGGGGGACAGGTGGGCGCGATTGCGCAGATAGAAATCCACCATCAGGCAGGCCCGCTCCGGGGTCAGCACGGTCAGCCGGGTACGGGGGGTGGCAATGTGGGGCAGCGTCGTCATCTCACCCTCAGGAGGTTGGAAGCGGACAGGAAGGTCATCAGAGATCCCTCAGCCTCAGCCACTCGTCCCGCAGCAGGCCGTAGTGCACATGATCCACCACCCTGTCCGCCAGCCGCTCCGCCCGCCGGGTGATCCCCTCCTGGGTCATTCCCAGCCGCTCGCACACGGCCCGGCTCGCCTCGTTCTCGAGGGCGGCGCTGATCTCTACCTTCTCCATCCCCATCTCCTCGAAGGCGTGATGGATCAAGGCCTGGCAGGCCCGGGTGATGATGCCGTGCCCCTGCCAGCGCTCCGCCAGCCAGTAGCCGATGGTCACCTTGCCGAGATCCTGATCGATCTGGTTGTAACCGATGACGCCGACCACCTCCCCCTGATACTCGATGGCCGTGGTCAGCCCCTCCCCCCGGGCAAACTTCTCGATGGCGTGGCGAATGAAGGCGGCGCTGTCGGCGGGCTGCTGGATGTGGGGCACCCAGGGCAGCCACTGGGAGAGGTAATCGCGGTTGCGCTGACAGAGGCGAAACAGCTCGCTGGCCATGTCGGGTTGCAGGAACAGGAGCGCCAGCTCGTCATCCAGTTGCCATGAAAACATCGCCACTCCTCCCCGGTTCCACTCCGGCCATCTGCCGTCATGGGAGCCAATGTAGTCAATCAATCCCTTGTTTGCCAAGGACTTTTCAACCGGCTTCCCCGCTGGCAACCCCCATATGGCGATCCCCATGCGGGCACCTTGCCCCCAGGCCATCAATCACCCCTCGCAGCGGTTCAACATGCTGCCATTACCAGTATTTGTGGATGATTGGCGCTGTAAAAGTGAATCGTGCTACCTGTTTTCGCTGCCCTGTGACAAATGACAGGCCGTTATTTTCCCCCTTCCCACTAGTGTAAGAGCGCCGGGCAACGGACCCGGCGTGTAATCTTCATCGACTAAGGAAAGACGAGATGAACAAAGTCTATTTGGCCGTCATGCTGGCCTGCTGGGGAAGCGCCGCCATGGCGGCAGAACAGGTGGAAGTGAACCAGGTCTCCGACCTGGCCGGTGCGGTGAGTGGCGCCGCCAAGATTGGCGCCCTTGGCGCCGGGGATGGCGAGTTTCGCAAGGTGCGGGCGGTGACGCTGCCCAATGGCCAGCAGCGGATACGCTATGAGCAGACCTGGCAGGGGATTCCGGTGTGGGGCCAGGTTCTGGTGGCCGATCAGGCGCTGGGGGGCCAGGTCAATCAGGTGTCCGGCACCATGCTGCGCAAGATCGATGCCGACCTGACGGGCCCGGCCGTTGCCCTCTCCGCCAGCAACGCCGCACGCCAGGCTCGCAGCGGTGCCAAGGGGAGCAACGAACAGGTCAAGCTGTTCGTGATGCAGGATGAGACCGGCCAGGCCAGACTGGTCTATCTGGTCTCCTGGCTCGCCGCCAGCAAGGAACCGAGCCGCCCCTTCGTGATGATCGACGCCCAGACCGGCAGCGAGCTCAAACGCTGGGAGGGGATCAACCACAAGGACGCTACCGGCCCGGGGGGCAACGTCAAGACCGGCAAGTATTTCTACGGCGCCGACTTTGGCCCCCTGCAGGTGGATGACAACTGCCGCATGACGGGGACCAACGTGGACACCCTCAACATGAATCACGGCACCACGGGGGGCACCATCCACCAGTTCACCTGCCCGGAGAACACGGTCAAGGAGATCAACGGTGCCTATTCCCCTCTCAACGATGCCCACTACTTCGGCAACGTGGTGTTCGACATGTACCGCAACTGGTACAACACGGCGCCGCTGAGCTTCAAGCTCAAGATGCGGGTGCACTACAGCCGCAACTACGAGAACGCCTTCTGGGACGGCAGCCAGATGACCTTCGGCGACGGGGCCACCACCTTCTATCCGCTGGTGAGCCTGGATGTGGCGGCCCACGAGGTGAGCCATGGCTTCACCGAGCAGAACTCAGGACTGGTCTACTCCGGTCAGTCTGGCGGCATCAACGAGGCCTTCTCCGACATGGCGGGGGAAGCGGCCGAATACTACATGAAGGGCAGCAACGACTGGCTGGTGGGGGCCCAGATCTTCAAGGGCAACGGCTCCTTGCGCTACTTCGAGGACCCGGCCCGGGACGGCAAGTCCATCGGCCACGCCAGCGATTACTATGACGGCATCGACGTGCACCACAGCTCCGGGGTCTACAACCGCGCCTTCTACCTGCTGGCCAACACCAGCGGCTGGCAAACCCGCAAGGCGTTCGAGGTGTTCGTGCTGGCCAACCGCCTCTACTGGGGCCCCAACACCACCTTCGATCAGGGGGCGTGCGGGGTGACCAGGGCCGCCACGGATCTCGGCTACAGCGTGAGCGACGTGGCAGCCGCCTTCACCGCCGTCGGGGTCAATGCCACCTGCGGCGGCACCACGCCCCAACCGGACAGCGTGCTGCAAAACGGGGTACCGGTGAGCAATCTCACCGCCGCCAAGGGGGGCAAGCTGAACTTCACCGTCGAGGTGCCCGCCGGCAGAAGCCAGCTGGTGGTGACCAGCAGCGGCGGCAGCGGGGATGCGGATCTCTACGTGAAATTCGGCAGCGCGCCGACCGCCAGCAGCTATGACTGCCGCCCCTACAAGAGCGGCAATGCCGAAACCTGTACCCTGAACGCCCCCAAGGCGGGGACCTGGCACGTGCAGCTGAGCGGGTTCAGCGCCTTCTCCGGCGTCACCCTCAAGGCCAGCTACTGAGTCTGAGCGGGCATCAAGGGGAATAAGCGAAGAGCGCCGGCCTGGTCCGGCGCTTTTTTATGTCCGCTTGCCCGACCAGTGCCGGGCAAGGGTACGGGCCGCCTCCAGCACCCGCTCCTTGGCGGGATTGGGGCGCTTGCCGCTGCGCCAGGCCATCATCACGTCCCAGTGATCCGGTGGCAGATCCACCACGTCCAGCTTCACCAGGCGACCGAACTCCAGATCCCGGGTGATGGCGAGCGCCGGCATCAGGGTGATGAAGCCGTGCTCCAGCGCCAGCTCCCGTGCCGCACTCGCTGGCTGGATGGCGTGCAGCGGGCTCGCCACCTGGCGCAGCAGACGCAACTGCAGGATCAGCTCGTCGCAGCCCGTCCCCCACTGCTGGGGCGCCAGCCGCTCGTTGGCAATGTCCTGCAGGGTCAGCCCCTGCCGCCCGGCCAGCGGGTGGGTGGCGCAGGCCACAGCGATGATGGGGGAACGGTAAAGCAGTTCGAGCTGGATGCCCGCGATGGCAGGGCACTTGAGAATGAAGCCCACGTCGGTCTCGCCGGTCAGCAACTCCTGCATGATGATGCCAGAGTGATCCGTGTTGCAGCGGATCTCGAAGGTCTCATCCACCAGGGCCAGCAGCAGGGGGCCGAACACCGCCGTGGTCAGAGAGGGGAGGCAGGAGAGCCGGATCCGCGGCAATGCAGGCGCCCCCTGCATCGCCAGCCGCCCCCCTTCCAGTGCGCTCAGGGCCGCAGTCGCGGCAGGCAGAAACTGCTCGCAGGCCGGGGTCGGGGTGGCCCCCCGACGATGGCGACGGAACAGGGACTGACCCAGCTCCTGCTCCAGCACGGCAATGCGCTGGCTCACCATGGGTTGTGACCAGCCGCGAATGGCGGCCACCTTGCTGAAGCTGCCACGGTTGGCCACATCCAGCAGCAGTTGCAAATCGTCGAGGGTCATAGCCATAACCAAATCCAATATGAAATATAGCCAGTTGTCGGCTACCACTATATCTGGAGCCCCACCAGAATAGCAGCATCAATCGTCATGAACCGGCTGAACGCCACCGAGCCAGGGAGTTGTCATCCCCCTTGGCTCTGTTTGGTGACGGCGCCGTTCGGGCAAGAAAGACAACAATATCAGCGAAGCAAACAGAGGTATCAGGGTCATGGTGGATCGGGCGAGGCGGTTGGGGCGGTGGTTCTTGGCATTGGATTCCCTGCTGGTGATCCTGGGCTTTTTCGTGGTGATGCCCATGATCAGCCTGCGCTTCGTCGACCAACTGGGCTGGGCCGCCGGTGTGGTCGGACTGGCACTGGGGCTGCGTCAGCTTACCCAGCAAGGGCTGGGGGTCTTTGGCGGCTCCCTCGCCGACAAGTTCGGGGCGCGCCCCCTCATCGTCTGCGGCATGCTGCTGCGGGCGCTGGGGTTTGCCAGCCTGGCCTATGCCCAGAGCGGATTGGAGCTGATCCTCTCCTGCATCATCTCGGGGCTGGGTGGCTGCCTGTTCGATCCCCCCCGCGCCGCCCTGGTGATCAAGTTCACCCGGCCACGGGAGCGGGGTCGCTACATCTCCCTGCTGATGATGCTGGAGAGCGCCGGCGCCGTGGTGGGAGCCCTGCTCGGCAGCTGGCTGCTCAACTTCGATTTTGAATACGTCTGCCTGCTGGGTGCCGGCCTCTTCGTCTGCGCCGCCCTGTGCAACCTGCTGATCCTGCCCCCCTACAAGCTTTCGGTACGTCCGACGCCGATCCGGGACGGCCTCGGCCAGGTGCTGGCGGACAAGGCCTTCTGCCGACTGGTGCTGATCTTAAGCGGCTACTACGCGCTCTGGGTGCAGGTCATGCTGATCTTCCCCATTCTGGTCAAACAGATGGCGGGCAGCACCACGGCGGTGGGCTGGATGTATACCCTGGAGACGGCCATCTCCCTGGCCCTGCTCTACCCCCTTGCCCGGTTCGGCGAGCGCCACTTCAAGCTGGAGAACCGTCTGATGGCGGGGGTGCTGCTGATGACCACGGGGATCGGGCTGGTGGCCTTTGCCACCACCTTGCCCGCCGTCTTCCTGCTGCTCGCCTGCTTCTATCTCGGCATCGTCATCGCCGAGCCGGCGCGGGAAACCCTGATGACCAAGCTGGCACAACCGGGGGCGCGGGGCAGCTACATGGGCTTCAGCCGACTGGGGCTGGCGCTCGGGGGCATGACGGGTTACGTGGGGGGCGGTGCCCTGCACGACTACGCCATGGCCCAGGGGCAACCCTGGTTGCCCTGGCTGGTACTCGGCACCGTCGGTGTCACCACCTTGCTGCTGCTGGCCAACTGCTTCCAGCGCGGCTCTCGCCTGGCAGGGGTCAACGCCTAATCCTCTGGCAATCATCCCGTCTACCCCGGGCGCCCTTCTCTTGAAGGGCGCCCTTTTTTACCTTCTTCTTGCATTGCCCTTCCCCTCGTCTGCGCCCATCCGCCCGAAAATCCCCCATAAAAAAAGCGGCAGATTGCTCTGCCGCTTTTGCCCAGCCCGCTTGGCTGTTACTTGTTGATATCCAACATGTTGTTTTGCAACATGAAGTCGATCACCTGGTTGGCAGTCGTCCCTGAACCGCCCGTCAGAGTGTCGAAGGTGTGGTTCATCAGCACTATCTCCTGGGTCACCGGCGCGGCACTGCTCTCCTTGACTTGCAGATGCACCCCTTCGCTGTCCTGGAACACCGAGAGCAGGCTCTTCAGGGAGCTCTCGCTCTTGCTACCATCGCTGTCGAGCAAGTCGCTCAGATCCAGCTTGTCCCCTTCCGACTTGCTGAAATCGACGATGTAGTCCTTGGCCACCTTGCCAGCCTCGGTATCCCCCTTCAGCCAGGTGAAGGTATCAGCACCTGCATCCCCCATGAGGATGTCGTTTCCGGCCCCCCCGATCAGGATGTCGTTGCCCAGTCCGCCGCTCAATATGTCGTTGCCGGTACCGCCATAGAGGGTGTCGTTGCCACTGCCACCATAGAGGCGATCGTTGCCGCTCTCCCCATAGAGGGTGTCGTTGCCGCTACCACCGAACAGGGTGTCGTTGCCGGCACCGCCGTACAGGAAGTCATCCCCCCCCTGACCGAACAGGATGTCATTGCCATCACCACCGAGGAGGGTGTCACCCTTGTCATTGGTCGACGACTGATCGAACTCGCTGGCGTGATCCGTGATGTAGGCGTGCACCTGGGCATCGGTCACCGACCCTGCCCCCAGCTTGCCGCTCACATACTGCTTGATGGCCGCATACCCTTCCCCGCTGATGCCGGTGAAGCGTACCGCGTCGCCAAACAGGATGTCGTCGCCGGCACCGCCATCGATCCGGTCACTGCCCGGCTTGTTGTTGACGGAGCTACCCAAGATGGTGTTGGCCAAGTCGCTAGCATTGACGCCGGTCATGATGACACCGTCAGAGTCGTAGGACTTGAGATCGTTATAGGAAATGTTATTACCCAATCCGATCGCCTCGACGGTCACCCCTTTTGCGGTCAACAGCTGGTAACCCAACAAGGCGTCGGCCCGAACCTCATCGGTGCTGTTTCGCCCATCCCCGCCCAGCAGCTGGATCTGGTTCTGGCCGTTGCTGCCCTTGACGATAACTCCCACCGTGGTCCCCGACCAACCACCCCATACTTGAGTCCACTTGATCACTTCCCCTTTACTGTTGACCACTTCGAGACCGCTATAGGCCACGGTATTGCCGAGCACATAATTGTTGAGGTTCAAAGAAGTAGCGTTGAGATAGTCGTCATTGGCAAAAGCCCTGTCGATGATCTTCACATCACGGAGCCTAGTGGTGGTGCCGAGATCATAGAAGGTCGGCTCGCCATCGGTGATGAAGTAGGCCAGGTTCTTCGCATCCACATTGCTTGTCGCCGTGCTTGCGGCAAACCAGTCCGCCGCCTTGCTGAATGCGGCCTCATAGTTGGTGCCACCGTCGGCGGACATCCCCTTGAGGGCATCAAGCAAGGTCTTTAATGCCCCGCTATCGGTCAGATTGACGCTGACACTGCCATGGGTCGTGGTATCGAAATCCACAAGGAAGATATTGACGGTACCCGCATTGTCAGTGCCCGCACTGGTCTTGAGGCTGGTAAAGACCTTCTCCAGTTGTGTGCGGATCGTCTCTATTGCGTCGTCACCGATACTACCGGAACTATCAACGATGAAGGCAATGTTGTAGTTCTGACCCGGCAGCACAACGCTGCCATCCAGATCCCCCACAACGATATTGTGCTCACTGCCATAGGTCTGGTCCTGGTTGCCCGGCTCCCCTTCGGTGGCATTGAAGTAGCTCAGACGGATACTGTCTTCGTCGCTGGCGGTGTTTGACGACTCCGAATACAACTCGCGTGTGATCGCCTCCACCTTGAGATCCACCCGACCGGCGCTGCTGCCCGGCACTCGCAGCGTCAGTCCGCTCAACTTCACATCCAGCGCGATCTCACTCCACAGACCGCTGTTGGCGGTGAGGGTAAGCTTGCCATCAACCCCGACGGTTCCCAGCAATTGGCTACCGCTGTAGAGTGCAGCACCCTTCGGCATCCCGCTCAGTACCAGGCTGTCGAGCACTTCGCTGCCATCCCGATCGCTCAGGGAGGCGCTCACCTCCAGCGGGTAGTCGACCACCACCGGCTGCACCAGGGTCAGCACGCCCGTATCCTGATTGATCTGGTAGACACCGTCGGCGAACTGGACATACTCCACGTCGTGCAGCGCCTTGGTGATACCGACCCCCTTCTCCGTGACCGAGAAGTTGAACCAGCGATCATTGATCGAGTATCCGCTGCCCTTTGTGATGGCGTAGTCGGCACGGTTGCCGGACAGTACAGCGATATCTTTATCACCAGCACCGCCATAGAGAGTATCGCCACCCAACCCAGCGACCAGAATGTCATTTCCAACGCCGCCGTCGAGGGTATCGCCCGACACTGAGTTGCCACCGACCAGCACGTCATTGCCGTTGCCACCGACGAAGTGGTCGCCGCCCCCCTTCTGGCTCACGATGTAGTCGTTGCCATCACCGCCCACCACGGAGTCCTTACTAGAAGTGCTATCGGTCAGGGTCTTGGTGATCCCGAGGGCCCCCTTGTCGAAGTTGCCGGACTGGAACTGGCCCGTGGTGATCCCCGCGCTCGGGAAGCTCAGGTTGTAAAGGGGAATACCGTTGCCCACCAGACTCAGGTTGACGGTCGGCTTGTCGGCCACCGCCGCCACGTCGATCACCAGCTTGCTGCCGTTGCTGAGGTTGGCACCGTCGCTTATCTGATAGCCGATGCTGGCATAGTCGCCCTTCATGTTGCCGACCACAGCGCCGTTGCCGTTGGCGGCATGGGTGCTCGATTCGTTCAGACCTGGCACGAAGCGCAGATGGCCTGCGTTCACCTCGGCATAGGAGATGAGGGATCCGGTTTGCACCGCAACCCACTGCCCAGCCGCATTGAGGTATTCGAGGGTACCGTTCAGCGGCAGGGTGTTGATCTGCACCCCGAGATCAGTCGCGTCCTGATCATCGCTGGCACCGAACTGGGCCCAGGTCAGGACCTGGGGCTGATCTTCGGCACCGGTGCTGTGGCCGCCAGCCGCCGTCGGCGCCCGATCGTTGTCCACTATGGTACCGGTCCCGCTCTGACCACCGATGGTCACCGAGAGGGTCTCGTTCGTCTCGACCAGGCGATCGTTTACCGTCGGGATGGTCACCGTGAAGTCTGTCACGCCCGCCGGTACCGTGATCTTGCCGGTGGTGCTGTTGTAGGTCACGCCGTTGCTGAACTGGGCATTGCCCCAGTCCTGGTAGGATGCGGGGTTGTTGCCCGATCCGCGAATGGCGAAATCGTATTCGGTCGCTTCCTGGGTCGCATCGGACAAGGTGACCTTGTGCAACAGGTTGCCCCCTTCAGTCACGCTCTCGCTGAAGACACCCTGAACCAGCGGCGTGAACAGAGGCTTGGTGGCGAAGGAACCAATGCTGGCGTCACCGTCACCATCCACCACCCGGATCTGGAAGTCGATGTCACCATCACCCAGGGGTTTGGACATGCGCTGGTACTGGAAGAACTCCCACTTGCCAGTGGCTGGGGTGAACTCCAACCTGAACACCAAAGTGCCGTCACTGGCTTCGCCATACAGGGTATTGGGTAGACCTGCTTTGCTGGAAATTGAGATCTCTTTACCAGTAGCTGTCATCAAACCCACTTCATTGGATCCCAAAAGCGCTATATGCCCCTTGCCATCAGCACCCCATTGCGGTGCAACCGTACCCGAACCATAGGCAATTGCCTGCGGCGTATCAGCCCCCAGAAACTCGATAGACTTGACGGTAAAGTCGCTGTTGTCTTTGGTATTGATGTTGCCGTTATTGGTCGCCTTGATCACCATGGTATCGAAGCCACCCTGCTGCACCTGGAAGTTCTGGTTGAACTCTCCGCCCGCTGCATCCGATCTGAATGAAAGTGTGGAAATCAATACGTTGTCTCGGTAGAACTCCACGACCCCGCTCTCCAGCTCGCCGCCAAACATCTTGCTGAACTTGATGTTGGCGCCGTAGGCAACCTTGCCCGCATCCAGCGTGACGATAAGCCGCTCGGATACGGAAGAGCCATCAGCAAAATGGCGGAAGTCAATTTCATTGGCGAGGTTGTGGTAAGGCGCAGCACCGCTAGCCACCCCCAGCCCCGAGCTGGAGCCGTTGACATCCGCCGTTACCAGTGAGGAATCGGTTGCCGACTTGAAGCCCAAGGCGCTGATGGTAAAACCCGCCATGTTCAGGGTGCTCTGGTTGTCACTGTACTTGGTCAGATCGAAGAACCCGGTCAGCACGTTCGGAATATCGGTCTTCACCACGGAAACGGCATCGCTGTTGCCAGCAATGGGGGAGTCGTCCTCCACGCTGACATCCAGCTTGCCCTTGGTGACGCCGCTGCCATCGGAGACCTCCACGTCCAGCTGGAACGACAGCTTGTCTTCCGAGGTCGTATCCCCGTGGTCGAGTGGCTCCTTAAGGGTCACATCATAAGTCCACGCTCCCTTGCCGCTGGCATTGGGTGCCGTCAGCTTGACCTCGACCACAGCCTTGTAATCGGCGCCGCCAATCGCCCCCGTGTAGCCGACCAGCGTCTTGCTGCCCGCATCCCAACTCCACTGGACCTTGGCCCCACCGGATGTCAGCCCGGCCGGTCCGTTCAGGGAGATGCTGAGCGTGCTGCTGTCGATGTCGCCCACCGAGAGGGTACCGGACGCCTTGATGGCGTTGGTGGTATCCGGGTTGCCGACCGTGTCGGCAATACCGTTTGCCAGCCCCTCTTCGGAGACGACAGCCCCGTTGGAGATGGTCAGCGTCGGCAGATCGTTGACCGCATCCACCTTGATGGTCACGGTTGCGGGACTCGCATCCACGGCGCCGTCGTTGTCTACCGCCGCATAGTTGAAGGTGGTGTTGCCGTTCCAGTTCGCATTCGGAGTGAAGGTGAGCTTGCCGGCGTCCGCCACCGCAATGCTCTGATCCACCGTCACAGCCACCCCGTTCAGATAGAGGATGCCGTTGGCAGGCAGGCTCTTGATGGTGAAACTCACCACGTTGCCATCGATGTCGCTGCCACTGAGGGTCGGAATGGCGATGCTGGCAGCATCTTCCTGACCGTTTGCCTGCTTGTTCGCCGTCTCCGGCGCTTCATTCAGGATCTGCGCGTTGTCGCTGCCCGGCAGGGAGACGTTGCCCGCCTTGTCGGTCTGAGTCGCCGTCACCGTCAACGATTTGCCGTTGGCCGGGGTCGTCTCCGTCCAGCTGATGGAGCCATTCTGATAGCCGTAGCTCTTGCCATTGCTTGCCAGCAGGGTGCCATCGGCCTTGAGCGTCAACTGGACAGTGCTGTTCACCCCGCCATTGTTGATGGTCAGCGTCACCTTGCCGCCCGCAACCAGGTCTGCGTGATTGATCCCGGCGCGTACCTGGATCTGATCATTGCCAATCTCGGCCTTGGTCAGCATCTGGTCGTTGTTGGCATCATCCACGATAACCACAGTCGGCGCACCGGTCGCGGTGGTGTCGCCCATGGTGGCGCTGTCGCTGCCCGGCAGCGAGACGTTGCCCGCCGCGTCCACGATGGTGGCGGTCACGGTCAGCTG
>NZ_JALIHH010000294.1:0-247 GCF_022869435.1 Aeromonas sp. LsrichE-8G | reverse complement strand
GGCGCACCGGTCGCGGTGGTGTCGCCCATGGTGGCGCTGTCGCTGCCCGGCAGCGAGACGTTGCCCGCCGCGTCCACGATGGTGGCGGTCACGGTCAGCTTGGCATCGCCCGGCAGGCTCACTTCCACGTCCACCTTTTTTTTTTTCGTGATGTCGGCATCGGTCAACAGGCGGTCGGCCTGGCCGCTCACCTTGAGGGTGTCCCCGGCCTTGGCATCGCCCGGCAGGCTCACTGCCACGTCCACCT
>NZ_JALIHH010000293.1:0-1039 GCF_022869435.1 Aeromonas sp. LsrichE-8G | reverse complement strand
TCAGCCACACCGAGATCAGCGGCAAGGTGGACGTGGAAGTGAGCCTGCCGGGCGATGCCAAGGCCGGGGACACCCTCAAGGTGAGCGGCCAGGCCGACCGCCTGTTGACCGATGCCGACATCACGGCGGGCAAGGTGGGTTACGAGGTTGACCGTCCGGCGGACGGCGTGACGCTGACCGTGACCGCCACCATCGTGGACGCGGCGGGCAACGTCTCGCTGCCGGGCAGCGACAGCGCCACCATGGGCGACACCACCGCGACCGGTGCGCCGACCGTGGTCATCACCGAAGACGTGAACAACGACGGCACCATCAGCAACACCGAGATCAGCGGCAAGGTGGACGTGGCAGTGAGCCTGCCGGGCGATGCCAAGGCCGGGGACACCCTCAAGGTGAGCGGCCAGGCCGACCGCCTGTTGACCGATGCCGACATCACGGCGGGCAAGGTGGGTTACGAGTTTGACCGTCCGGCGGACGGCGTGACGCTGACCGTGACCGCCACCATCGTGGACGCGGCGGGCAACGTCTCGCTGCCGGGCAGCGACAGCGCCACCATGGGCGACACCACCGCGGCCGGTGCGCCGACCGTGGTCATCACCGAAGACGTGAACAACGACGGCACCATCAGCCACACCGAGATCAGCGGCAAGGTGGACGTGGCAGTGAGCCTGCCGGGCGATGCCAAGGCCGGGGACACCCTCAAGGTGAGCGGCCAGGCCGACCGCCTGTTGACCGATGCCGACATCACGGCGGGCAAGGTGGGTTACGAGTTTGACCGTCCGGCGGACGGCGTGACGCTGACCGTGACCGCCACCATCGTGGACGCGGCGGGCAACGTCTCGCTGCCGGGCAGCGACAGCGCCACCATGGGCGACACCACCGCGACCGGCACCCCGACCGTGGTCATCACCGAAGACGTGAACAACGACGGCACCATCAGCCACACCGAGATCAGCGGCAAGGTGGACGTGGAAGTGAGCCTGCCGGGCGATGCCAAGGCCGGGGACACCCTCAAGGTGAGCGGCCAGGCCGACCGCCT
>NZ_JALIHH010000005.1:0-5646 GCF_022869435.1 Aeromonas sp. LsrichE-8G | reverse complement strand
CGGAGGTTGGCGGAGTTGCGGGGCTGCATAGGCGTCATGTTCATAGAAAAACGCCCCAGGCCATCGAGACCCAGGGCGGTGAAGATATCAAAGACCCGTTTTCCGGTAAATCGCAATGCGGCTCCGCTTAAGTGAACAGCATTGCCGCATGTGCGGGCCTTTTGCATGGCATGAAGGGCGGGGCTATTCCCGCTCCTTGACGTAGGGGGTGCCGAGGGCCTTGGGGGCCACCGCCTTGCCGATGAAACCGGCCAGCAGGAAGACCGTCAGGATGTAGGGCAGCGCCTCAATGGCCTGCACCGGGATCGGGAAATCGCCGATGCTGACCCCTTGCAGCCGGATGGCGACCGCGTCGAGGAAGCCGAACAGCAGACAGGCCGCCATGGCGTTCCAGGGGCGCCACTTGCCGAACACCAGGGCCGCCAGCGCCATGAAGCCCTTGCCCGCGCTCATGTTGGGGATGAACTGGGCGGTCTGGGCCACCGCCAGATAGGTGCCCCCGATCCCCGCCAGCAGGCCGCCGATGATGAGGGCGGTGTAGCGCATGCGCACCACGGAGATACCGGCTGTATCCACCGCGGCCGGAGCCTCGCCCACCGCCCGCAGCCGCAGGCCGAAGCGGGTGCGGAACAGCACCCACCAGGCCAGGGGCACGGCGGCGAATGCTACGTATTCCAGCAGGGAGTGGCCGCTCAAGAGCTCGCTGTAGAGCTGGCCGATGACGGGCACGTCATAGAGCTCCTTGGCATAGGGCAGGTCGATGGGGGCGAAGCGTGCCGCACCGGAGAGCGCCGGGGTCTGGCCCCCCTGATCGAACCAGTAGCGCCCCAGGGTCACGGTGAGGCCGGCCGCCAGGATGTTGATGGCCATGCCGCTCACTACCTGATCACCCCGGTGGGTGATGGTGGCGAAGCCGTGCAGCAGGGCGAACAGGATGGAGATCCCCACCCCGACCCCCAGCCCAATCCAGGCGGAACCGGTGACGGCGGCCGCCGCCGCACTGGCGAAGGCGGAGGCCAGCAGCTTGCCCTCCAGGGCGATGTTGACCACCCCGGAGCGTTCACAAAACATCCCGGCCATGGCCGCCAGGATGAGCGGAGGCGCGGTACGAATGGTCGCGTCCAGCATCAGGATCAGTATTTCGAACATGATCAGGCTCCTTTCACTTGGGCGGCCGGGCGGTTGGCAAAGGCTAGATAGGCCTGCTCGATGCGCGGGCGCAGCATGTGCTCCAGGGCGCCGCAGAACAGGATCACCAGACCCTGCAGCACCACGACGATGTTGCGGTCCACCCCGAACTCGAAGCTGAGCTCGGCGCCGCCCTGGTAGAGGAAACCGAACAGCAGGCTGGCGATGATGACGCCGACCGGGTGGTTGCGGCCCATCAGGGCCACCGCGATGCCGGTGAAGCCGAAGCCTTCCACGAAGTTGAGCTTGATCTGGTGCAGCTCACCCTGCAGCACGTTGAGGGCGAAGAAGCCCGCCAGCATGCCGGAGATCACCATGGCCAGGATCACCACCTTGGGGTAGGAGATACCCGCATAGGCGGAGGCACTCTGGCTGGCGCCCACGGAGCGGATCTCGTAGCCCCAGCGGGTATGCCAGATGAAGACCCACACCAGGGCCGCACAGATCAGCGCCCAGAAGAAGCTGATGTTGAGGGGGCTGTTGGGCATGGCGATGCCGAAACCGGCCGCCAGCTCGCTCATCTTCGGCAGCCAGCTCGCCACGGCGAACACCTTGCTCTCGGTGGCCATGGATCCTGGCGGCTTGAAGACGTCGACCAAGAGGTAGGCCATCAGGGAGGCGGCGATGAAGTTGAACATGATGGTGGTGATGACGATGTGGCTGCCCCGCTTGGCTTGCAGCCAGGCCGGGATGAAGGCCCAGGCCGCGCCGAACAGGCCGCCGGCGATGATGGCGAGCGGCAGCAAGAGTGCGAACGGCAGTACGTCCCCGAGCAGCAGACAGACCAGACCGACCCCGAGGCCGCCGATATAGGCCTGCCCTTCACCGCCGATGTTGAACAGGCCAGCGTGGAAGGCCACCGCCACCGCCAGACCGGTGAAGATGAAACCGGTGGCGTAATAGAGGGTGAAGCCTATCCCCTCGCCGGTGCCGAAGGCGCCGTACCACATGATTTCGGCTGCCTCGATGGGGCTGATGTCGAGGTAATAGAACAGGATGGCCGACACCAGGAAGGCCAGCAGGATATTGACTGCGGGCAGCACGCCCACGGATATCCAGGCAGGAACACGTGCTTGGCTCATGAATGGGCCTCCTTGATATCGTCGGGGACTATGTTCGCCATCATCAGGCCGATGGCGCGTTCATCCGCCCTGGCGCCGTCCAGCTCGCCGACGATGCGGCCATCGGCGATGACCAGAATGCGGTCGGAGAGGCTCATGATCTCGTCCAGCTCCACCGACACCAGCAGCACCGCCTTGCCCTTGTCGCGCATGGCGATGATCTGCTGGTGGATGTACTCGATGGCGCCGATGTCGACGCCCCGGGTCGGCTGGCCGACCAGCAGCACATCCGGGTCCTGCTCCACTTCCCGGGCGATCACCAGCTTCTGCTGGTTGCCGCCGGAGAAGTTGGCGGTCTTGTGCTCCGGGCTCGGCGGGCGCACGTCCCACTTGTCCATCTTGGCCTGGCAATCCTGGCGGATCGCCTCCTTGTCCTGCAGCCAGCCCTTGTTGTACTGGGCACGGCGGTGATAACCGAGGATGAAGGCCTCTTTCGCCTCGAAGCGGTTGATGAGCCCCATCTTGTGCCTGTCTTCCGGGATGTGGCCGAGGCCGAAGTTGCGCACCTGCTCCGGGTCGGCCGGGTGGCTCTGGCTCACCTCGTGGCGCTGCGCCCCGGCGATGGTGAAGCCGCCCTTGCTGGGCTTGAGGATGCCGCCGAGCATGCTGAGCAGCTCGGACTGGCCGTTGCCGGAGACCCCGGCGATACCGACCACTTCCCCCGCCCGCACTTCGAAGCTGACGGATTTGACCCGTTCCACCCCGGCGTCATCGACGTAAGAGAGGCCCTCGACCTTGAGCTTGGCCTCGCCCGGCTGGGCGGTGCCCTTGTCGACCTTGAGGCGCACCTTGCGGCCCACCATCAGCTCGGCGAGCTGCTCCTTGTCGGTGTCTTTGGTGGCGACATGGGCCACCATCTCCCCCCGGCGCATGATGGAGACCTGATCCGTGATGGCCAGGATCTCCCGCAGCTTGTGGGTGATGAGGATGACGGTCGCCCCCTGATCCCGCAGCTTTTTCAGCACCTCGAACAGGTGATCCGCCTCTTGCGGGGTCAGCACCCCGGTGGGCTCGTCGAGGATCAGGATGCGGGCACCGCGATAGAGCGCCTTGAGGATCTCGACCCGCTGTTGCAGGCCCACCGGCAGATCCTCGACCTTCTCGTGCAGCGGCACCTCGAGACCATAGTCCCGTGCCAGCTCGCCCAGCAGCTTCTCGGCGGCCGCCAGGCTCTTGCCTAGGCGCCAGCCGTTCTCGGCCCCCAGGATGACGTTTTCCAATACGGTAAAGTTGTTCACCAGCATGAAGTGCTGGTGCACCATGCCCACCCCGGCGGCAATCGCATCTTGGGAGCCATGGGGTTTGAACGGATTCCCGTCGATCAGCATCTCGCCTCTGTCGGCGTGGTAGAAACCGTAAATGATGCTCATCAGGGTCGACTTGCCGGCGCCATTTTCGCCGACGATGCCGTGAATGCTGCCTTTACGAACCTGAAGGTCGATCTGCTTGTTGGCGTAAACCTCGCCAAAGCGCTTATCGATACCTCTTAATTCGATGGCATAGCGATCTGTCTGGTCCATGATGCAGTCCTTGCGGGTCATGAAGTAGAGACTAAAAACCGGCCCGTGCGGGCCGGTCATCACTGGTTGAGAGTCGTAGCAGTGACTCGGTATTAGCAGGATCAGTACTTACAGGAGTTGTCGCTCATGTAGTCGTGCACCTTGATCTTGCCGGCGATGATGTCGGCCTTGATGCTCTCGACCTTGGCTTTCATTTCCGGGGTGATCAGCTTGGCGTTGTTCTCGTCCAGCGCCCAGTCAACCCCGCCTTCGGCCAGACCCAGGGACTGGATGCCCGGCTTCCAGCTGCCCTTGGCGGCGTCATCCCAGCTCTTGTACGCGGCCAGACCCACGGACTTGACCATGGAGGTCAGCATGGTGCCCGGTTGCAGGTGGTTCTGGTTGGAATCCACACCGATGGCCAGCTTGCCTTCGTCCTTGGCAGCCTGATAGACACCGATACCGGTGCCACCGGCGGCGGCATAGACCACATCGGCGCCCTTGGCGAACTGGGACTTGGCCAGTTCTGCACCCTTGGCCGGGTCGGCGAAGGCTGCCGGGGTGGAGCCGGTCATGTTCTGATAGACGTCGATCTTCGGATTGATGTACTTGGCGCCTTGCTCATAGCCGCACTGGAACTTGCGGATCAGCGGGATGTCCATGCCGCCCACGAAGCCGACCT
Source organism: Aeromonas sp. LsrichE-8G (assembly GCF_022869435.1). Taxonomy (NCBI): domain Bacteria; kingdom Pseudomonadati; phylum Pseudomonadota; class Gammaproteobacteria; order Aeromonadales; family Aeromonadaceae; genus Aeromonas; species Aeromonas sp. LsrichE-8G. The sequence goes on along the minus strand of NZ_JALIHH010000005.1, from coordinate 1,156 downwards.
TGCCGGTCTTGGAGGCGATGGCTGCCAGGGCACCCACCAGGAAGGAACCTTCATGCTCCTTGAAGATGAGGGACTGGACGTTCGGCTTGTCGACCACCATGTCGATGATGGTGAACTGGGTGTTCGGGAACTCGGTGGCTACTTTCTCTACCGCGGAACCCATGTTGAAGCCGACGGCGACGATGGGGCCGTTGCCACGGCTGGCCAGACGACGCAGGCCCTGCTCACGCTGGGCTTCGTTCTGGGGTTCGAACTCCTTGACCTTGACGCCTTTGTCCTTGTTGTAGACTTCGACGCCGTTGCGGAACACGGCTTCGTTGAAGGACTTGTCGAATTTGCCTGCGGTGTCATAGATGACGGCGGGCTCGGAGGCTGCCTGGGCGGACAGGGCAGCGAGGGTGAGGGCGGCCACGGTGGCCAGCTTGAGCACTTTAGTCACGATCGTATCCTTGATTGTTATGTGAGGGTCCACAACCTGTCTTGGCAGGTCATAAAGCACGCTGGCTAACTGTAAGTGAGCCAGCCCGTTGGTCAAGGGGATCATAGAGGAAAAACGTTTGCGTTAACGGTTTGAAATATAAGCAAATTGCCTTATAAGTGTTTGTTTTATGGTGTTTTTGCAGAATTAAATTCCGAGATTAATAGGGCTCGATCGACATTTGTGTTTGGATTCATGACGTTAGGCGCAACCGTTTTCCTCCCCTGATGAAAAAACTGGCTTCCATCGGCACCAGCCCTGCGGCCTCATCGACGCCACGTTGGCGGGCGGGCTGGCTGATCGCCAGGAGATCCGCCCCGGGTGTGACAGCCCAAGATGGGTGGCTATTTTCCCTCCCAGGGCCGTCGTCTGTGGCCGTTTTTCCTGCTCGTTCGGGGCCTGCGTGATGGCAAGCACACTCATATGGAAATGTATTGGTGTTTGTCATATGGGTACGCTAGGTTATACCCGGGTTAACTTGGCCCCCGGGATGGGGCCGTATTTTTGACATTTGTTCGGGTGATAAAAATGAACCTGATTACCCATGACCCTCAGCCAGCTTCAAGAGCCGATATGGCATCGGAGGGCTTGCCACGACTGCATGCCCCAATTCAACCAACATGCTCTTGAGGTCAAAACGATGATTAAACCGGAAGCAGTATTCCGCAAGATGCCTTG
>NZ_JALIHH010000043.1:0-103807 GCF_022869435.1 Aeromonas sp. LsrichE-8G | reverse complement strand
TTTACGATTGATCTCAGAGCGAGTTTCTTCGACAAGGGTAAGGTGTTCAATCAACGTCATAGCGCGTGCCTCCTGCATGGAGACGCGATTAGATCACAGACGATCTGCCTGTTCAAATTTCATTAACAAAGTGCGATCCCGCCCTGGGGGTGGCCGCCGCTTCTTTCTCGATGGCCTTGCGTACCACGGCCATGAAGTTGTCGTCGTACTTGTAGACGGTGACCCCGATACGGGTATCGGCCTGGGCTTGGGCTCCCGCCATCAGTCCCATCAGCAAGGTGGCAACTGTCGTGAGTTTTTTCATTGTTATGCTCCGATCTCTATCTGTTTTTTGTAGGGAATGCTGTACACCGTTTGAGCTGGCGCCAGCCTAATGTAATCAGTTTGTTGTGAGGCGGTCTGTGATCCTGGCAACAAAATGAAAACGTTTACACTCTGTTACATAGCCGTAATATTGTTAAAAATTAAATAGTTACGTGAGAAACTGCCTTTGGGTCTCGCCATCTCGCGACGGCGGGTCCGGCTAGCTCAGACGGCAGTGCCACTGATAACAACCCGGCAACAGCCAGAACTCGGGCCGCACGCTCTGGCTCCAGGAGTCGTCGCCTCCCACCCCCATGTGGAAGCCATCGAGGCACAGGTGCGTGCCCCCCAGAGCCACCAGATCGGTCTGGTGACGGGCTTCGGTCAGCTGCTGCTGACTGTAGCGGCTGACACTGAAGTGGAAGCGCCCCTCCACCACCAGATCCCCCAGTTGCAGTGCGCGGGTATCGCAGCGCAGTCCGTTGTCGGTGGGGAAGACATAAGGGGTGTGCAACGCCTCGATGGGCAATTGCCAGCGACCGAGATCGGCGGCGAGCCGGCGATCCGGGTAATTCTCGTGGGGGCCAAGCCCCAGCCAGCTCACCGGGGCACCTTCGGCCGGTTCATCGGCCAGCCAGAGCCGGGCACCGATGCGCGGCAGGGAGGGCATGTCGGCGGCCACCTCCACCTCGATGGCGAGGTGCATGGCGCCCTCCCCGTCCACCCTGTGATGCCAGCGGGTCAGGATCTTCGGCTCGTCACCCACGAAGTAGCCGTGGTGCGCCGTGATGAGACCCAGCTCCGGACTCGCCTCCAGGCCGAGACAGCGGTGCTGCAGATCATTGAGTCCGGCCTCCTGCCAGCGGGCAATCCAGGCGTTGGGATCGGCGTGATCCGCCTCGCTGGTGCCGATATCGTTGTCGAGCGGCGCCCGATAGAAGTGATCGGCGATGGCGTCGCGCAGCCGCTCGCGGCCCTGCTTCTGCCAGCTGACGATGCGACCACTGGCCTTGTCGAGCTGCCACAGGGAATCTGCGGCGCCAAGCACCCAGTGATCGCGCTGCTCGGTCAGGCTGACCGCCGGGCAGGCCGACGGCAGCGCCAGGGGCGCGGGCAACAGGCATTGCTGGCGAGCCACCTCGTGACCCGCTCCGGCCCAGGCCGTGGCGGTGGGCTGCACGATGGCGAGATCCAGCCAGGCAAGCGCCCCCGGCGCAAAGGCCGGCAATTGCTCCAGCAGGGTCAGCGTCACGCTCCCCCGGGGGGCCAGCTCGAGCGGGTATTCACCCTGGCTCACCACCACGCCGTCTTCACACAGACGCCACAGCAGGCGTTCGTTGTCCGTCTCGCGGAACAGGTATTCGCTGCGGATCTCCACCGTCAGCGGCTGGCGACCCTGCAGGGTCAGACCAAAGGGCTGCTGGGCACGCCGGGCTTCAAACAGGGAAGGATGGGGGGTGCGATCGGGGAACAGCAGGCCGTTGCAGCAGAACTGGCGATCGTTGGGAGTGTCGCCGAAATCGCCACCATAGGCCCAGAAATGGCGGCCATCGTCGGTCTGCTTATCCAGCCCCTGATCGACCCAATCCCAGACAAACCCACCCTGCAGCCGCGGATGATCGCGAAATGCCTGCCAGTAATGGGCATAGCCCCCCAGGCTGTTGCCCATGGCGTGGGCGTATTCGCACAGGATCAGCGGCCGGGTCTCTTCCGGCAGGCCGATCCACTTGGCCAGCGCCCACTTGGGCACCGCCGGGAAGGGTTGATCTTGGTGGGTACGGGCATACATGGGGCAGATGATGTCGGTGGCCGGGGTGTCGGCCCCGCCCCCTTCGTACTGCACCGGGCGGCTGGGATCCGCCCCCTTCACCCAGCGATACATAGCGTCGTGGGCCGGACCATAACCGGATTCGTTCCCCAGGGACCAGATGATGATGCAGGGGTGGTTGAAGTCCCTAGCCACCATGCGGGTGACCCGCTCCAGGAAGGCGTTGCTCCAGGCGGGATCCCGCGCCAGCCGCCCCATGGGGGTCATGCCGTGGGTCTCTAGGTTCGCCTCGTCCACCACATAGAGGCCGAGCCTGTCGCACAGGCGATAGAGCTCGGGGTGATTGGGATAGTGGGAGCAGCGCACCGCGTTGAAGTTGTGCCGCTTCATCAGCAGCAGATCCTGCTCCATGTCGGCCGGGGTCACCACGTGACCCGTGGCGGGATGGTGTTCATGGCGATTGGCGCCACGAATGAGCAGGGGTTGGCCGTTGACCCGCAGCAGGCCGCCACGGATTTCCACCGCCCGAAAGCCCACGTCATGGGCCTCGCTCTCGAGAATGCTTCCCTGCTCGTCCAGCAGGGTCAGGGTCAGGCGATAGAGGTGCGGGGTCTCGGCGCTCCACTTGTGTGGCGCCCTTATCGTCAGCCACAGCTCGGCGCGATCGTCATACACCCCTTTCTCGTCGATGGCCTGGGTGCCGATCCGCTGGCGCAGGGTCGCCACCCGCTCGTCGCCATCATAGAGGTTGGCCTCCACCGACAGACCGGCCCCGTTGGCCGCCTGCAATTCAACCTTGAGGCGGGCATCCCGGTAGCAGGCGTCGAGCTCGGGCGTCACCCGGATATCCATCAGATGACGGGTCGGTTTGTGCAGCAGGCTGACAGAGCGGAAGATGCCGCTCATGCGCCACATGTCCTGATCTTCCAGATAGGAGCCGTCAGACCAGCGCAGCACCAGGACGGCGAGGCGGTTGGCCCCGGCCTGAAGGAAGGGGGTCAGATCGAATTCCGCCGGCAGCCGGCTGTCTTGGGAGTAACCGACCCAGCGGCCGTTGCAGAAGAGGTGAAACGCGCTGTCCACCCCGTCGAAGATGATCCGGGTCTGCCCCTCGGCCAGCCAGTCCGCAGCAACCGTGAACTCGCGGGAGTAGCAACCGGTGGGATTCTCGGCAGGCACCCGGGGCGGGTCGCAGGGAAAGGGGTATTTGATGTTGGTGTAGATGGGCACATCCGTGACGGGCCGCGCCCCCGGATAGGCCGCAGCCAGTTGCCAGTTGCCCGGCACCTTGATGGGGCAGGCATCCGGCAGATCCTCCACCAGCCACTGCTCCGGCACCCGCTCCGGGGCCTCGAACCAGGAGAACTGCCACTCGCCGTCCAGCAGCAGGCGGGAAGGTGACAACCCCCCCATCCTGGCTTCCCCTTCACTGCGCCAACTGGACAAGGGGGTATGGGCTGGCAACCGGTTCACGGCGGTGATCCCCTGGGTCTGCCAATCCTGACGGGCCACTATCTCCCTGAGCATGCTTCACTTCTCCCTGCATTCACGCTGAAAACCACTGCAGTGTAGGAGAGTTTTGCCCGGTGATCGGCGATCCCGCTCACACAGATGTAAACGATTACACTCATTTTGTTAAGTAAAACGGAGTAAAAATCGGATAAATCCGGGTAAATGACCCCATGAGGGAAAAAGCGGACCTTCGGAAGGGCAGAAGATGCCCGGGAGTGTGAAACCGGGAGGCAATGGCCGAGCCAGCGGAGCAAGCCATGGCAAAGACCCGACATCGCGCCCCCTCGCCTCATCAGGTGCTGGAGCGCCTCAACCCGGTTCCGGGCACGCACGCAGCCCGGCCTCTCGAAGGAGTGTGCAGAGGCCACGAGAGCCCCTGCCCGGCGCAGAGAAAAGCCATGGCGAGCGTCTGGCAGGATCTGGCTGGAAGTGAGGCTCGGCAGGCCGGGGGAGAGGGGCTCGTGACAGACGAGCGGGAAGAGCTGCCGAGTTCGGCAGGCAGGGAGCGTGAGGGGACGGTTGTCACTCCTCAGACAGTCCTTTATGGTCTGCGCTAGCCATGCTCTGAGCTATCTATCGTCTGAGCTATGGGGGCGCTTTATATGCTGCAGTACGGGTTCGCCAGGTGCAGCGCTTGCGCCGACGGGGCGCAAGCGCTGCGATCAGGACCTGACGGGAGCGACCGAATGGCGGTTGATCAGGGTGGGGGTATAGATGCGGCTCTGCACCGATTCGCTCTCCCCTGCGGCGAGTTGCAGCGCCAGCTTGGCCGCCTGGGCCGCCATCAGCTCGATGGGATAGCGCATGGTGGAGAGCTTGGGCCTCAGGTATCTGGCGTAGATGATGTCATCGAAGCCCACCACAGACACCTCTTCCGGCACCTTGAGGCCGTTGTCCGCCAGCACGGAGATGGCCCCTGCCGCCATGGCGTCGTTGTAGGCCACCACAGCCGTGATGGGCAACCCCTTGGCCAGCAGGTTGAGCATGGCGCGCTCACCCCCCTCTTCATTGGGCATGCCGCTCTCCACCAGCTCGGGATCGGCGAAGACCTCCGCCTCCGCCAGGGCATCCTGATAGCCCTGGTGGCGCAACAGCGCATCCTCGATGGCGTGATCCGAGCTCAGGAAGGCGATATGGCGGTGGCCGAGATCCAGCAGATGACGGGTGGCGGTCGCCGCACCCTGGCGGTTGTTGAGGGCGATGCAGCGCCCCCTCAGACTCGGAATGTCGCGGTTTATCAGCACCATGCCGGGGGCGCGCAGGGCGTAGTCGACCAGCTCCTCGTCGCCGAGCGCCTTGCTGTGCACCACCAGTGCCTCGCAGCGTTTGCCGATGAGCAGCTCGATGGCCTCCCGCTCCTGCTGGGCGCGGTGAAAACCATTACCCATCAATAGGTGCAAGCCCTGCTCCACCGCCACTGCCGCGACCCCTTTGACCAGGGCGCCGAAGAAAGGATCCGCCACGTCCCCCACCACCACTCCCATGGTGTCACAGGTCTGGCTGACCAGGGCCCGCGCGTTGGCGTTGGGGGTATAGCCCAGCTCGGCCATGGCCTTCAGCACCACCTCGCGGGAGGCGTCACTGGCCTTGGGTGAGTTGTTCATCACCCGTGAAACCGTTGCCACAGACACATTGGCCAAACGGGCGACATCCTTGATGGTGCTCATGCTGTTTTCACTTATTTCACGCTGCAACTGGCCGCATTATACCGTTCAATGTCACTGATAACATGGGGAAAAATCAGAACTTGCCACATTGGTCGATGAAAACAAGTGTAATCGTTTACACATATTTGTTAAGCAGCTCACAGTTTGCCCGTCAGCCCCTCGGCTAGACTCCTGCTCAGGCTTTCCTGATGAGAGGAGTTGAGGGTGGAACAACGGATGAAAGTACTGGTCACCGGCGGTTGCGGTTACATCGGCAGCCACACCTGTCTGGCCTTGCAGGCCGCAGGCATGGAGCCCGTGGTGGTGGACAACCTCTGCAACAGCAAGGCGAGCGTCCTGACCCGTGTCGCCGCCATCAGCGGGCGCGAGCCCCGCTTCTACGAGGGGGACATCCGTGACCCGGCCCTGCTGGATCGCATCTTCAGGGAGCAGCACATCGACGCAGTGATCCACTTCGCCGCCCTCAAGGCGGTCGGCGAGTCGACCCGCATCCCGCTGGACTACTACGAGAACAATCTGAGCGGCACCCTAGTATTGCTGCAGGCGATGAAACGGGCCGGGGTACGCAATCTGGTGTTCAGCTCATCGGCCACCGTCTACGGCGATCCCGCCAGCACCCCGATCCGGGAGGATTTCCCCCGCAGCGCCACCAACCCCTACGGCCGATCCAAGCTGATCATCGAGGAGATCCTCGAGGACCTGCAGCGGGCCGAGCCCCACTGGAGCATGACCCTGCTGCGCTATTTCAACCCCGTCGGCGCCCACGAGTCCGGCACTCTGGGGGAGGATCCCCAGTGCATCCCCAACAATCTGATGCCGTTTTTGACCCAGGTCGCCATCGGCCGGCGCGACTGCCTCTCGGTCTTTGGTAACGATTACCCAACCATCGACGGCACCGGGGTGCGCGACTACATCCATGTGATGGATCTCGCTGAAGGGCACGTCAAGGCTCTGGAACACTGCGCCGGACGGGGCGGTGTCCACGCCTACAACCTGGGCACGGGCCAGGGCCAGAGCGTGCTGCAGATGGTCGCGGCGTTCGAGGCTGCCTGCGGTCGGCCCCTTCCCTACCGGATCGGGCCACGGCGCCCCGGCGACATCGCCGAGTGCTGGGCCGATCCCGCCAAGGCCGCTCGGGAACTGGACTGGCATGCCAGCCGGGATCTCGCTGCCATGTGCGCCGACAGCTGGCGCTGGCAGTCCGCCAACCCCAATGGTTACGAGGCGTAGGCCCTGGCCTGCGCCTTCGGATGTATTCAACTCACAGACTGGAGTGATGATGTTCAACCCCGTTGATCACCCCCACCGCCGCTTCAACCCGCTCACCGGCCAGTACGTGCTGGTCTCCCCTCACAGGGCCAAGCGCCCCTGGCAAGGCCAGGTCGAGAAGGTGAGCCTGGCGCCGAGCCAGGCCCATGATCCCGACTGCTTCCTCTGTGCGGGCAACACCCGGGTGACCGGCGATATCAACCCCGACTATCAGGGCACCTTCGTCTTTACCAACGACTTCGCCGCCCTGATGCAGGACACCCCGGCCGCCGACGCGGCGCCGGATCCCCTGCTGAAGCTGGAAGCCGCCCGGGGCACCAGCCGGGTCATCTGCTTCTCGCCGGATCACGGCAAAACCCTGCCCGAGCTGCCCCTGCCCGCCATCGAAGGGGTGATCACCACCTGGATGGACCAGGTGGCCGAGCTCTCTGACCAGTGGGAATGGGTGCAAGTCTTTGAAAACAAGGGCGCCGTCATGGGCTGCTCCAACCCGCACCCTCACGGTCAGCTCTGGGGCAGCGACTTCCTGCCCAACGAGATTGCCCGGGAAGAGGCGCACCAGCGCGCCTGGCTGGCCGAACACGGCCGTCCCCTGCTGCTGGACTATGTGGAGCGGGAGCTGGCGGATCGCTCCCGCATCGTGGTGGAGACCGCCCACTGGCTGGCGGTGGTGCCCTTCTGGGCGGCCTGGCCGTTCGAGACCCTGCTGCTGCCCAAGGCCCATGTCCCCTCCATGCTGGATCTCACCCGGGAACAGCAACAGGATCTGGCCATAGCGCTCAAGGAGCTCACCAGTCGCTACGACAACCTGTTCCAGTGCAGCTTCCCCTACTCCATGGGCTGGCACTTCGCCCCGCCCCGTTCTGACTGCCCCGAGGCGTGGCAACTGCACGCCCACTTCTATCCGCCCCTGCTGCGCTCCGCCACGGTGCGCAAATTCATGGTGGGCTTCGAGATGCTGGCCGAAACCCAGCGCGATCTCACCCCGGAACAGGCGGCGGAACGGCTGCGCGCCCTCAGTCCCATCCACTACAACGACCAGAACCAGTCCAACGAGGAGGCCCTATGACCCCGAGCCAGCGCGTCAGCGCCGTGTTTGCCGAGCAGTTTGAGCAACAACCCGACCTGCTGGTACGGGCTCCAGGCCGCGTCAACCTCATTGGCGAGCACACCGACTACAACGACGGCTTCGTGCTGCCCTGCGCCATCGACTACGAGACCTGCGTCGCCATCGGCCTGCGCGGCGACAACCTGGTCGAAGTGATCGCCGCCGACTACGATAACCAGCGCGACCGGTTCAGTCTCGATCAACCCATCGAGCACCACCCCAGCCAGCGCTGGAGCGACTACATCCGCGGCGTGGTGAAACACCTGCAGGCACGGGGCCACGCCCTGCGCGGCCTCAATCTGGTGGTCTCCGGCAACGTGCCCCAGGGGACGGGTCTCTCCTCCTCCGCTTCCCTGGAGGTGGCCATCGGCCAGGCCTTCAAGGAGGCCCAGGGGCTGGCCATCAGCCAGGCGGAAATCGCCCTCAACGGCCAGCAGGCGGAGAACCAGTTCGTCGGCTGCAACTGCGGCATCATGGATCAGATGATCTCCGCGAGCGGCAAGCAGGATCACGCCCTGCTGCTCGATTGCCGCTCCCTGGAGACCCGGCTCATCCCCATGCCCACCGATCTGGCGGTGCTCATCGTCAACTCCAACGTGCGCCGCGGCCTGGTGGACAGCGAATACAACACCCGTCGCCAGCAGTGCGAAACCGCCGCCCGTCACTACGGGGTCAAAGCCCTGCGGGATCTTGACCTGGCCACGCTGGAAGCGGGCAAGGCCGGTCTGGACGAGGCCTGCTATCGCCGTGCCCGCCACGTGGTCGGCGAGAACGCCCGCACTCTGGCGGCGGCCGATGCGCTGGCACAGGGCGATCTGGTGCGCCTCGGCGAGCTGATGGGCCAGTCCCACGCCGCCATGCGGGATGACTTCGAGATCACCGTGCCCCCCATCGACGGCCTGGTGGAGATCATCAAGGCCCGGATCGGCAGCGAAGGCGGTGTGCGCATGACCGGCGGCGGTTTTGGCGGCTGCGTGGTCGCCCTGCTGCGCCCCGAGAAGGTGGCCGAGGTGATCGCCGTGGTGGAGGCGGAATACCCGGCCCGTTTCGGCCTCAAGGCGGACTGCTACGTCTGCCGTGCCAGCGCAGGGGCCGGCAGACTGTAACGCACGCCTGACAACGGGTGACGCCCCCTGCCCGGCACTCGCGACGCCGGCAGGGGGCGACGGGATCACGACGGGGAACCGCAAACCATGATGAGATTCGAGCTGGAAAACGAGGAGGGACTGCGGCTGCGCGGTCTCACATACGGGGCCACCCTCACCTCCCTCACCCTGCCGGTGGCGGGAGAGCGGCGGGAGGTGCTGCTGGGCTGCGCCGACGAGGCCTACCTCACCCAGCAGGTATGGCTGGGGGCCGTGGCGGGGCGCTTTGCCAACCGCATCGGCGGCGCCCGCCTTGAGCGGGAAGGCCAGTGCTGGACGCTGGACGCCAACCAGGGGGCCAACTGCCTGCACGGCGGGCGCGACGGGTTCCATCGCCGCACCTGGCAGATCAAGGAGCAGGAGGCGGACAGGGTCAAGCTGGCGCTCCTCTCCCGGGCGGGGGATCAGGGCTTTCCCGGCAATCTGAGGGTGAGCCTGGAGTATCGGCTGGAGCAGTGCGATCTGGTGGTCGACTTCTGCGCCAGCACGGACGCCCCCAGTCCGGTCAGCCTCACCAGCCACGCCTACTTCAACCTGGATGGCGGTGGCGACATCCGCCACCACACCATCAGCCTCGACGCCGACCGCTACCTGCCCACGGATGACCAGAGCCTGCCGCTGGCCATCGCCCCGGTGGAAGGCCCCTTCGATCTGCGCGCCCCCCGCCCCATCGGCCAGGCGTGGCTGGACCACCCCCAGCAGCAGTTGGCCAAGGGATACGATCACGCATTTCTGCTCAACAATAGCGATTTTGAGCCTGCTGATGAGCCGTTTGGTGGGTCCCACCAGCCATGGGCCGCCCGGGTGATCTCGGGGGATGGCAAGCTGACCATGGCGGTCTACACCAACCAGCCCTCCCTGCAGTTCTACAGCGGCAACTGGCTGACCGGCACACCGGATCGTCAGGGCCGACCCTACCGGGATTACGACGGCTTCTGCCTGGAAGCCCAGCAATTGCCCGACAGCCCGAACCGGCCCGCCTTCGGCGATCCCTGGTTGCTACCGGGGCAGCGTTATCGCCACCAGACCCGTTATCGCTTTATTCCTGCCCCCTGACAGCCCTGCTCGGGCAGACGAAGGGGCCCGGGCGCGCCGCCACGTCATGGCGGCCCCGGCCCCGATGGCACCACCGAATCAGCCGGGGTGATGCCCGCCGCAGGGCCCGTCGCTCCTCATTGCACATCAGCCAAGGAACCGCACCGTGATGGATGACAACTACCTCGCCGCCCCCGACCGCTACCAGCGCCAGCCCTACCGACCGGCGGGCCGCCACGGCCTGCGCCTGCCCGGCATCGGTCTGGGCCTTTGGCACAACTTCGGCGCCGGGAGCGATCCCGCCACCGCGAAGGCCATGGTGCATGAGGCGTTCGATCTGGGGATCACCCACTTCGATCTCGCCAACAACTACGGGCCGCCGCCGGGATCTGCCGAACTGACCTTCGGCACGCTGCTCAAGAGGAGCCTGGCTCCCTATCGGGACGAGCTCATCATCGCCAGCAAGGCGGGCTACGTGATGTGGGACGGCCCCTACGGCGATGGCGGCAGCGCCAAGTACCTCTTCGCCAGCCTGCACCAGAGCCTGCGCCGTCTGGGCCTCGACTACGTGGACATCTTCTATCACCACAGGCCGGATCCCCGCACCCCGCTCGAGGAGACCTGCCAGGCCCTGGCCCTGATGGTGCGCCAGGGCAAGGCGCTCTACATCGGCCTCTCCAACTACCCGGCCCCGCTCGCGGCCAAGGCTGCCACCCGGCTGGCGGAGCTCGGCACCCCCTGCCTGGTCAACCAGCTCAAATACTCCCTGTTCCAGCGCGATGTTGAGCCCGACACCCTGCCGGCCTGCCGGGAGCACGGCATGGGGGTGGTCGCCTTCTCGCCCCTGGCGGGGGGGCTGCTGAGCGATCGCTACCTGGCGGGCATTCCCGCGGATTCTCGTGCCGCCAGTGCCAGCCCCTTCCTCACGGCGGACCAGATCACCGAGGAGAAGCTCGCCACCGTCCGCGCCCTGCATGCACTGGCCCTGCAACGGGGTCAGTCCCTGTCGCAACTCGCACTGCAATGGGTGCTGCGCGACCCCGTGGTGAGCTGCGCCCTGATCGGCGCCAGCCATCCCCAACAGATAACGAGCGCCGTCGACGCCCTGGGGCAGCCCCCCCTGGACGATGATCTTCAACAGAAAATCCTGTCCATACTGGCCTGACAGCACAAAGAGATCATAAAACAGAGGTCAACAGGCGTGACTGACCTGTCAGAACGTGACGGGGCAGTCATGGCTTCTGACAGCATGCGGCAAGCCGCGCCCTGCATGGTCCGCCAACGCCCTTTCCCGGCCGGAACAGGGCGCTGAAATCCCAAATATTCACTGGTTGCCCGCGCGATTTTCCGCCATCATTGGCCGCCCCGACCCGTTCGGGGTTGATTTTATCCAGACCCCATAACCAAGAGATCTGCACCATGACCGAATCCTACGCCCTGTTCGTCGCCTTTGTGCTGGGCATAGTGGAAGGCCTGACCGAGTTCCTCCCCGTCTCCTCCACCGGCCACATGATCATCGTCGGCCACCTCCTCGGGTTTGAAGGACCCAAGGCCGCCACCTTCGAGGTGGTAATCCAGCTCGGCTCCATCCTGGCAGTGGTCGTCATGTTCTGGCGCCGCCTGTTCGGACTCATCGGCATTCACTTCGGTCAGAAACCGACCCCGGGCCACGCGACCCTCTCCCTGGTGCACGTCATCCTCGGCATGCTGCCTGCCGTGGTCGTCGGGCTGGCTATCCACAGCTGGATCAAGGCCAATCTGTTCGGGCCGGAAACCGTGATGTATGCCCTGGTGGCCGGTGGCATCCTGCTCATCATCGCCGAAAAGTTCCGCCCCGCCGTGACCGCGGAGACCCTGGACGACATCAGCTACAAGCAGGCCTTCGGCATCGGCCTGTTCCAGTGCCTGGCACTCTGGCCCGGTTTCTCCCGCTCCGGCGCCACCATCAGCGGCGGCATGCTGATGGGCATCAGCCGCCACGCGGCAGCGGAATTCTCCTTCATCATGGCGGTGCCCATGATGATCGCGGCCAGCGGCCTGGATCTCTACAAGAGCCGCGATTTCCTCTCCATGGCGGACTTCCCCATGTTTGCGGTGGGCTTCGTCACCGCCTTCGTGGTGGCCATGGTCGCCATCAAGACCTTCCTGGCGCTGATCCGTCGTCTCGACTTCATCCCGTTCGCCATCTACCGCTTCCTGCTGGCCTTCGTCGTCTACCTGGTCTTCGTGGCCTGATGGGCTTCGCCCCCAAGCAACACAAAAGGGACCCGAGGGTCCCTTTTTTCATGCCGTGATACCGCCTCAGTCGCGCGGCAGCCCGCTATCGCCGAGCAGCCGTGAGCCCGACTCAATAGAGGTGCTGACTGATGCCGTTGAGCAACCGTGACAACCCCTTGGTGAACTGCACGGGGGCATCTTGCACCGTGTAGCAGAGGCAGCCGTCCGGGGTGTGGGGGCTGTGGGCGTGGCTGGCGTCGCGCCAGATGAAATCCCCCGCCTGATAGCGGGTGTCGCCATCCTCGATGGTGCCCGCCAGCAGCAGGGTCAGCTCATATCCCTTGTGGGTGTGCTCGGGGATCCGGCCCCCCGCCTCGATGTGGAGCAGGTTGGCCCGCGCCCCCATCTCGTCCAGCGGCAGGCTGACCTGACGGATGGCCCCGAGATGACGCCACCTGGGGGCATGATGCCGTGCCAATGCCCGCGGCAGCCGGTAACTGTGACCCGCCACCCTGAGCTCTGGCCTCGGGCTCTCGGCAAGGGCGAGCGCCGCCTCCGTCGCCACCGGCTGTTGCAGTATGCCCGCCAGCATGGCATCGAATCCGGCGGGCAGCGCCTCATCCGGCGCGTCAGGGGCGAGATGCTGGCACGCCAGCGCCTCTTCAAATTCCTTCACCCGGGCGGCGCACTCGGGGCAGAACTCGCAATGGGCGGAGACACCGACGGCCAGCGGCAGAGGCAGCTCGTCGGCGGCGAAGGCGCGCAGCATGGGTTCAGTCGGATGGGTCTTAATCATGGCCTTGCTCCACTTGTTCCTTCAGTTTCTGTAGTGCCAGCCGCAGCCGGGACTTGATGGTGCCAAGGGGCACGCCGAGCCGGTCGGCCAGCTCCTGCTGGGAGAGCTCCTGCAGGTAGATGCCGCGCACCACCTGCTGCTGCGGCTCCGGCAGCGTGGCGACATAGTGGGCCATCTGGCGGGTCAGCACCGCGTCTTCACCGCCGCTCAGGTGCTCCTCTTCGGCCCGGAACTCCAGCAACGGCCAGATCTCCTCGGCGCAGAGCTCCTCCTTGCTGGCGCGGCGGCGGCGCAGCATGTCAAAGCTCTGGTTGCGCATCACTGTGTAGATCCAGGTGGTGGCGGCGCCCTTGTCGGGGTGATAGAGCCGTGCCTTCTGCCAGACCAGCAGCATGGTCTCCTGCACCAGTTCCATGGCGTTGGCTTCGCTACCGAGGTGGCGCAGCCCGTAGCTGCGGATGCGCGGCGCGAAGTGGTGGAACAGGGTGGCGAAGGCAGCCTTGTCGGCACGCTCGGCCACCCGGACCAGCAAAGATGTGAGGTCGCCGTCTGGGTTGTCCATGGGGGGCGATGTCCTGCGTGGAGCCGATTGTGGTTGGCCAGTATATGCCATTGCGCCATCCCTCGCGTGTGGTGTTCACCCCCAATACGGTGAGCGAGGAAAAAGGATCACCGGGAAGGGGAATTCAATGGCTCGCGACCAGCAGACCGCTCAGCAGGGAGAGGGTGGGCTGGTTGTCCTTGGCCGCCACCAGCCACTGTTTTTGTTCCACCGGGATGGGCAGCACCTCCAGCCAGCGCTGGGCGACCCAGCTCGCATCCTCCCAGTCCGGCTCCGGATAGAGGGCCGCGTACTCCGGATAGTCGTTGAACACGTCCTGCAACGCCTTGGCCAGGGAGTGCTGATCCGCCTGGAGCCTGCCGCTCTGCCAGGGGGGCAGGGGCTCCACCTCGCCGACCCGCAGACCGTCCTCTTCCTGCCAGAGATCCGTGATACGCACCCGCTCCACCCCGAGTACCGTGATGCCGAGCAAACCATCGGGCAGCAGATCGAAATCGATGATGCGCACCCGAGTGGCGATGGGGTACATGTTGCGCAGCGCGTCGGGCTGGCGGGGGTCCAGCATGCAGAGCGCGAACTCCCGCTCCCGGGACTCGGCGATCATGCGCTGGTATCTGGGCTCGAAGATGCGCAGCGGCATGATGCCGCCCGGCAGCAGGTGAGCGGAGAGTGGAAACAGTACCAGTGTCATGGGAATCATCCTCCAACGGCGTCCTCAAAGGATACGACCGCCACGGGAAGCGGGATCATTCAGATCGAATCGGTATAAATAACCCTGCCATAATCAGGGGAAAATAGCCTGGACAAGCCGTTTCGTTATGCAGTAGAAATGGATAACCACCACTTATCCAAATCAATATCCTGCAATGTGGTGGAAAACGCAGTGAAATATCCGCCACACCTACGGGTGCGGGCCGTTCCTATAGTTTTCTCGGCCCGATGCGGGTAAAATTCACGCCCTTATCCAGTCAGTCACTTTTCGACGCGCAACCTCGGTGGTCAGTTATGAAAGAGCATATTCATCATCTACTTGAACAAACGGTAGCCAATCTCAAGTCCGCAGGCGTCTTGCCGGCCGACCTGGAAGCCCGGGTGCAAGTAGACCGATGCAAGGAGAAGGCTCACGGCGACCTGGCCACCAACCTGGCCATGCTGCTGGCCAAACCGGCCCGCAAGAATCCCCGCGAGCTGGCCGCTGCCATCATCGAGCACCTGCCCGCCTCCGATCTGATCGCCAAGGTCGAGATCGCCGGCCCCGGCTTCATCAACTTCTTCTTCGACCCGTGCTGGCTGGCCGGTCAGGTGGAAGCCATGGTGACCTCCGACAACGCCAACGTGAAGCTGCCGGCGCCGCAGACCGTGGTGGTGGACTACTCCGCCCCCAACGTGGCCAAGGAGATGGCGGTGCACCACATCCGCTCCACCGTGCTCGGTGACGTGGCCGCCCGCGCCCTCGAATTCCTGGGCCACAAGGTGGTGCGTGCCAACCACATCGGCGACTGGGGCACCCAGTTCGGCATGCTGATCGCCTATCTGGAGAAGATGGCCAACGAGCACGCCTCCGACATGGAGCTCAAGGACCTGGAAGCCTTCTACACCCAGGCCAAGCGTCACTATGACGAAGACGAAGCCTTCGCCGAGCGCGCCCGCAACTACGTGGTGAAACTGCAAGGTGGCGATGAGTACTGCCGCACCATGTGGAAGAAGCTGGTCGACATGACCATGGAGCAGAACCAGCGCAACTACGACCGTCTGAACATCTCCCTGTCCAACAAGGACATCATGGGCGAGTCCATGTACAACGACATGCTGCCGGAGATCGTTGCCGACCTGAAAGCCAAGGGGCTGGCGGTCGAGAGCGAAGGGGCTACCGTGGTCTTCCTGGACGAGTTCAAGAACAAGGATGGCGAGCCCATGGGCGTCATCATCCAGAAGAGCGACGGCGGTTTCCTCTACACCACCACCGACATCGCCTGCGCCAAATACCGTTACGAGAACCTGGGCGCCGACCGGGTCATGTACTTCATCGACTCCCGTCAGCACCAGCACCTGATGCAGGCCTGGACCATCACCCGCAAGGCGGGCTATGTACCGGAGTCCGTGCCCCTCGAGCACCACGCCTTCGGCATGATGCTGGGCAAGGACGGTCGTCCCTACAAGACCCGCTCCGGCGGCACCGTCAAGCTGGTCGACCTGCTGAACGAAGCGGAAGAGCGCGCCAGCGCCCTGCTGGAGAGCCGCAACAGCGACCTCTCTGCCGAAGAGAAGGCCCAGGTGGTGCACGCCATCGCCATGGGCGCGGTCAAGTATGCGGATCTCTCCAAGAACCGCACCACCGACTACATCTTCGACTGGGATCTGATGCTCTCCTTTGAAGGCAACACGGCGCCGTACCTGCAATACGCCTACACCCGTATCCAGTCCATCTTCCGCAAGGCCGGCGTCGATGCCGACACCCTGAGCGGCAAGGTGGTCCTGAGCGAAGATGCCGAAGAGACCCTGGCCCAGAAGCTGATCCAGTTCTCCGACGCGGTCAACGGCGTGGCGGACAAGGGGATGCCGCACCTGCTCTGTACCTATCTGTACGAGCT
This sequence comes from Aeromonas sp. LsrichE-8G, assembly GCF_022869435.1. Classification (NCBI taxonomy): domain Bacteria; kingdom Pseudomonadati; phylum Pseudomonadota; class Gammaproteobacteria; order Aeromonadales; family Aeromonadaceae; genus Aeromonas; species Aeromonas sp. LsrichE-8G. Next base: position 87,834 of record NZ_JALIHH010000043.1, on the reverse strand, counting down.
CTCCGGCAACTTCATGACCTTCTACGAAGCCTGCCCGATCAACAAGGACGGCGTGGACGAGGCGACCCGCCAGAGCCGTCTGCTGCTGTGCGCCGCCACCGCCAAGGTGCTCAAGCTGGGCCTGGGCGTGCTGGGCATCCACACCCTGGAGCGCATGTAATAGATGGCGACCCGGGATTACGTCGGCAACAGCCCGAGACGACGGGCGGGTGGCCGTAACATCAAGAAAGCGGCCCCTCGCCGCTTTCCTGTTATCCCGGCACTGCTGGCCGGGGCCCTGGTCGTCGGTTTCGGCGCCTTCCTCTACCTCATCAACGGCAAGGGCGCCGATGCCCCCACCATCGAAGAGCAGGTGAAGGCCAACAAACCCAAGGCACAGGGCAATACCCTGCCCCAGGAGAAGTGGAGCTACATCGAGCGGCTGGAGAACAAGCAGGTGGACATCATAGAGCCGCCGCCCCAGCCGGGCGTGCTGCCGCCCCCGCCTGCCGAGACCATGACCCTGCAACCGGAGAAGCTGCCCAAGCCGGTCGCGACCGACATTCCCCAGCCGGGAACCCCCATCGGTCAGGTGAAGCCCTATCAGCCGCAACCGGTGCAACCGGCCAAGCCGGCCACCGGTGCCCCGGTCGCCAGCGCCCGGGAGCAGGTGATCGATCAGAAGGCCGAGCGTGAGCGGATGGAGCGGGAGATCCGCGCCGAACTGGAGCGGGAGCGGGCCGAGGCCGCCAGGGCCAAGGCGGCGACCCAGACTGCACAGACCGCAGCCGCCGACGGCGGTCGCTACATGATGCAGTGTGCCGCCCTGCGCTCCCAGGATTCCGCGGAATCCCTCAAGGCGCGCATCGCCTTCACCGCCGGGCTCTCTTCCAGCCTGCAGGTGGTGAACGGGGCCGGTGGCGCCGTCTACAAGGTGATGGTGGGCCCCTTCAACGGCAAGGCGGCGGCCGACGCGGCCAACCGCAAGCTGCAGGGCTCGGGCATCAGCGGCTGCATCCCCAAGAAGGGGTGATCGCCGCGTCCATGCACAGGGCCGGGTGGCAACACCCGGCCCTGTTTCTTTTGGCGCCATCCCGCGCCCACCCGATCCCTCCCCCGCGATCCGTGCTCGGCACAGGCTTGAAAAGCCGTTTTGCCATCCCCATCTTTTCCTCCATGCACAGTCAGGCCGTCATTCGGCTCAAGCGAGGTAAGTAAAGTGACTACCATAGTTTCAGTTCGCCGCAACGGTCAGGTCGTCATCGGTGGCGATGGCCAGGTTTCTCTTGGCAACACCGTCATGAAGGGCAACGCCCGCAAGGTTCATCGCCTCTACAACGGCAAGGTACTGGCTGGTTTCGCCGGCGGCACCGCCGACGCCTTCACCCTGCTCGAGCGCTTCGAAGCCAAACTGCAGGCCCATCAGGGCAACCTGGAGCGCGCCGCCGTGGCGCTGGCCAAGGACTGGCGCACCGATCGCGCCCTGCGCCGCCTCGAGGCGCTGCTGGCCGTCGCCGACGAGCACAAATCCTTCATCATCACCGGCAACGGTGACGTGGTGCAGCCGGAGCACGATCTCATCGCCATCGGCAGCGGCGGCAACTTCGCCCAGTCCGCCGCTATCGCCCTGCTGGAGAACACCGAGCTGGATGCCAGGACCATCGTCGAGAAGTCCCTCAAGATTGCGGGCGACATCTGCGTCTTCACCAACGGCAACCACACCATCGAAGTGCTGGATTATTCAGCTAAATAAGTCGGCGAAATAGGGCCGCCAAATAAGGCCGCCTTGCCAGACGCCCCATTTTCCAAGGGGTGGGCCCTGCCCGCCCCGGATACAGGAACGCCATCATGTCCGAGATGACCCCGAGAGAAATCGTCCACGAGCTGGACAGACACATCATTGGTCAGGCCGACGCCAAGCGCGCGGTCGCCGTCGCCCTGCGCAACCGCTGGCGCCGGATGCAGCTCTCCGAGGAGATGCGCCACGAGGTGACCCCTAAGAACATCCTGATGATAGGCCCCACCGGCGTCGGCAAGACCGAGATCGCCCGTCGCCTGGCCAAGCTGGCCAACGCCCCCTTCATCAAGGTGGAAGCGACCAAGTTCACCGAAGTGGGCTATGTGGGCAAGGAAGTGGACAGCATCATCCGCGATCTGACCGATGTCGCCATCAAGCTGGTGCGCGAGACCGAGATGGAGAAGATGAAATACCGCGCCGAGGAAGCCGCCGAAGAGCGCATCCTCGACGCCCTGCTGCCCAACCCGCGCAACAGCTGGGGTGAGGAAGAGAAAGCCGACAACTCCAACACCCGCCAGATTTTCCGCAAGAAACTGCGGGAAGGTCAGCTGGATGACAAAGAGATCGAGCTGGATCTGGCCGCCTCCCCCATGGGTGTCGAAATCATGACCCCGCCGGGCATGGAAGAGATGGCCAACCAGTTGCAGGGGCTGTTCCAGAACCTGGGCCAGAACCAGAAGAAGAAGCGCAAGATCAAGGTCAAGGAGGCCATGAAGGCGCTGATCGAAGAAGAAGCAGCCCGCCTGGTCAACCCGGAAGAGCTGAAGCAGAAGGCCATCGCCTCCGTCGAGAACAATGGCATCGTCTTCCTCGACGAGATCGACAAGATCTGCAAGCGCGGCGAGAGCTCGGGCCCGGACGTTTCCCGTGAAGGGGTTCAGCGCGACCTGCTGCCGCTGGTCGAGGGCTGCACCGTCAACACCAAGCACGGCATGGTCAAGACCGATCACATCCTGTTTGTCGCCTCCGGTGCCTTCCAGATCGCCAAGCCGTCCGACCTCATCCCCGAGCTGCAGGGCCGTCTGCCGATCCGGGTCGAGCTGACCGCCCTGACCACCGAAGACTTCGAGCGCATCCTGACCGAGCCGAACGCCTCCCTGACCGATCAGTACAAGGCACTGATGGCCACCGAAGGGGTCAACATCGAGTTCACCCAGGATGGTATCCGCCGTCTGGCCGAAGCGGCCTGGCAGGTCAACGAGCGCACCGAGAACATCGGCGCCCGTCGTCTGCACACCGTGATGGAGCGGCTGATGGAAGACATCTCCTATGACGCCTCCGAGAAGTCAGGCGAGACCTTCGTCATCAACACCGACTACGTCAACGCCCACCTCGGCAAGCTGATTGAAGACGAGGATCTGAGCCGCTTCATTCTGTAACCGGTTGATCGATAACGAGGAGCTGAGCGGTTTACTATCCTGCTCAATCCCATAGCAAGACGCCTCCCCTGTGGAGGCGTCTTCGTTTTCAGCGTTCTCCCGACTCGCAGCCGTCCCGGGCCACATCACCCTGCACGGCACGCTCCCCCCTTCCCGCCAGCCAGAGCGCACTCATCAGCAGCAAGCCCGTCAGGGCGAAGGTGGCCCGTGTGGCAAACGCCAGCTCGTCCGCCGTCGCGAGGGCGAGATCGGGCCGCCCTACCAGGGCGGCGAACAGGCCCCCCAGCCCCGCCGCCCCCGTCAGCTGACCCAGGTTGCGCGACAGGGTCAGCAGCCCGGCCACGGCGCCACGGCTCGCCCCCTCCGCCTCCCCCACCACGGCGCTGTTGTTGGCGGTCTGGAACAGGGCATAACCGGCGGTGAGCAGCAGGATGGGCAGCAGGTAGCCGAGGGGCCCGAGCGCCCTGTCAAGCAAGGCCAGCAAGACGGCGGCCACCACCATGAGCCCCAGGCCGAGGCGCACCACAGGGGTCGCCCCCACCCTGTCCACCAGCCAGCCGGCGGGCATGCCGGACAGCGCCGCCAGCAGGGGCCCCATGGAGATCATCAGCCCCACCGTCCCCATGTCGAGGGCAAAGGCGCCGTGCAGGTAGAAAGGACCGATCAGCATCGTCGCCACCATGACGCTGGCCACCAGCGCACTGGCGATGATCCCGCCTCTTCGCCTGGATGCCCCCAACAGCGCCAGGGGCAGCAGGGGGCGACGGGCGCCCGAGTCGGCACGCACGAAGAGCACCATGGCGGCGAGCGCCCCTATCCCCGGCCAGACCCCGAGTGGGCTGCCCCGGGTCAGTGCCAGCCCGTAGCAGAGCAGCGCCGTCACCAGCAGCAACAGACTGGTGAGCGGGAGGCCTCCCTCGGCAGAGCCCGCCTCATCCCGGGGCAGATCCCGCCAGGCACACCCCAGCGCAAGCAACGTCAGGGGGAGCAGCAGCAGGAAGGGAGCCTGCCAGCCAAATCCGCCGATCAACAGGCCGCCAAAGGAGGGGCCGAGCGCCGTGCCGCAGGCCGACAGGGTGCCGAGCAATCCCATGCTCCAGCCCCGTCGGGCTGGCGGCACCAGCTCTCCTGCCATGGCCAGGGAGAGCACCAGCATGCAGGCCGCACCGGCCCCTTGCAGGGTGCGAGCGGCAATGAGCCAGCCAATGGAAGGGGCCAAGGCGCACAGCAGGGAAGCCAGCGCAAAGACCCCGGTCCCCCAGAGCAGCAAGCGACGCCGCCCCAGACGATCCCCGAGCCGGCCCGCCACCACCGTCAGACTGGTGATCCCAAGCAGGTAGGCCACCAGCACCCATTGCAGGCTGGCGAAGGGCACGCCGAAGTCCTGCCCCAGGGCAGGCAGCACCAGGTTGGCCATGCTGCCCGCCAGCATGGGCAGCAGGGTGGCGAGCCCGAGCCCCACGAGGCCAAGACGGCGCGTCACAGGAGGGGAAACAAGAAGTGGTGTGGACATGGCAGTCTCTCCGGCAAGTGATGATGCACTCAGGCTAGCGGGGGAGATGACAAGGCGGAAGACGCACGGATTGCAGCTTATAGTTGCATCAGACGCCATATGAAGAGACGGCAACTCGCGTATCATGAAGGGGTCGGCCCGTCAGGTGCCGCCTGCGAGGAGACGACCATGACCCCGGATTTCAACCTGCTGATCACCCTGGATGCCCTGCTGGAAGAGGGCAGTGTGGCGGGCGCCGCCAGACGGCTAGGCCTGAGTGCTTCCGCCATGAGCCGGGCCCTGGCAAGGCTGCGGGAGACCACGGGGGATCCGCTGCTGGTGCGGGCGGGACGCGGCCTGATCCCCACCCCCCGGGCGCAGACCCTGCGGGATGAGGTCGCCCGCCTGGTTCAGGAGACCCGGGCCGTGCTGCGCCCCCAGCAGGAAGTAGACCCGGCGAGCCTGGAGCGCACTTTCCGCCTGCGATCCAGTGACGGCTTCGTGGAGGCGGTGGGCCCCGCCCTGCTGGCGCGCCTCGCCGTCGAGGCCCCAGGGGTGCGGCTCCACTTTCTGGCCAAACCCGACAAGGAGAGCGGCCCCCTGCGCCGTGGCGAGCTGGACTTCGAGACCGGGGTGATCGGCGCCACCACGGCCCCCGAGCTGCGCACCCAGGCCCTGTTCCAGGACCACTTCGTCGCCGTGGTGCACCCGGACCACCTCCTCTGCGACGGCCCCCTGACCGTGGCGCGCTATGCCGCCGCGCGCCACGTACTGGTCTCCCGCCGGGGCCAGCCTCACAGCCCCATCGACGAGATCCTCGCAGGCCAGGGGAGGCGGCGCACTATCACCACCCTGGTACCCGGGTTTGCGACGGCGCTGGCCCTGGTCAGGGAGAGCAATCTGGTGGCGACGGTGCCGCACCTGCACTGCGCCAGCCTGCTCGGCGATCTGGTCACCCTGCCCCTACCCTTCGCTCTGCCAGGGATCCGGGTCGCCCTGCTCTGGCACCCCAGTCAGGATGCCGATCCGGGCCACCGCTGGCTGCGCGCCCTGATACGGGACACCTGCGCCCGGCCCCCCTATCACACCGGGGCCACCGACACCCCCTGATCCGGGTCAGGCAGCGCCCGGCTCCATCACAGGCCCCTTGTGGCCCGGGCGCCCGCACCCGAGACCAGAAGCGCCTGTCACCACCCCGTCACACCGACATGCCTGTGGCTTGGGCACAAGCGGTGGTGCCTTCCCCCTGCCGGACGGGGATCACGGCCCCTCAGAGCGGGGCGGATCACATTGCGGGCAAAAAGATCCTGCTGCCCGCTTCCGCATTTTTTATGCGGCCGTATAATTGCGTACAAAATGCATACACCAGGAGCACCAGCCAGATGCACCCCACCCGTCAGAAACTGCTCGATACCGGCCTCGCCATCGCCACCGAGAAAGGGCTGCGCGGCCTGACGGTGCGCGAGCTGGCGGCGGCGGCCGAGGTGAACCTCGGCTCCTTCGTCTACCACTTCGGCAACCGCGACGCCTTTATCGACGAGCTGGTGGAGCTCTGGTACGCCCCCCTCTATGACGAGCTCAAGGCCGTGGCAGCCAAGGGCTCCTACCCCTCTGCCATCGCCATGTTCGAGGCCACCATGGAGGCGCTGATCGGGCTGGTGGCGCGCCAGCGCGGCTTCATCAACCACCTGTTTGGCGATGCGCTGGCGGGGGAAGGGGCGGCCCAGCGCTTTCTGCTCAGCCTGCCGCGCCGTCACCCCCTGCTGCTGATCGAACAGGTACGGATGGCACAGGCGGAAGGGTCGCTGGTCGCGGGTCACCCGCTCCAGCTGATGATCTTCATCATGGGGTCGGTCGGCCTGCCGCTGGTGATCGCCGGCAGCGGTCGTCAGCTCGGCTGGCTGCCCGAAGAGGCCGCCCCCTTTCTCAGCCAGATAGACAACCCAGAGGCCGCCAGACAACGGCTGGTATGGGCCCTGCGCGGCCTGCGCCCCACCGATATGAAAGAAGGAGAAGCGGCATGAAACAACGCATTGCAATCCTGGCCCTGCTGCTAACCGTTATCGGTGGCTACCTCTGGTGGCAGGGGCGCCCGGCCGACGGCTCCATCCTCTACGGCAACGTCGACATTCGCGACGTCAATCTGGCCTTTCGGGTCGGCGGCCGCGTCGTTCAGGTGCTGGTCGATGAGGGGGATAGGGTAAAAGCGGGTCAACTGCTGGCCCGCCTCGATCCGGCCCCCCTCACCCACAGCCGCGACAGCGCCTTGGCCAATCTGGCTGCGCTCACTGCCGCCAACGCCTTGATCCACAAGGGCTATCGCAGCGAAGAGACCGACCGGGCCCGGGCCGCACTGGCCGCCGCCGAAGCCGCCGCGCTGGAGGCCGACCAACAGTGGCGCCGCCAGAGCGCATTGGCAGCCACCGGCGCCATCTCCCGTGGTCAGCTCGATACCGCCCGCTCCCAGCGGGATCAGACCCAGGCGCAGGTACGCTCGGCACGCGAACAGCTCGCCCAGCTCGAAACCGGCTACCGCCCGGAGGAAATCGCCCAGTCCGATGCCCAGCTGGAAGGGGCCAAAGCGGCGCTCGCCAGTGCCGAACTGGCGCTGGCGGATGCCAACCTGACCGCCCCCAGCGATGGCATCATCATCAGCCGCGCCGTCGAGAATGGCAGCATGGTGCAGAGCGGAGCGACCGCCTTCAACCTCTCCCTGACCGCACCGGTCTGGGTGCGCGCCTATGTGGAGGAGCCCTGGCTCGGCCACTTCCCGAGCGGCGCCAAGGTGACCCTCACCACCGACTCGCGGCCGGACAAGCCCTATCACGGGGTGGTGGGCTTTGTCTCGCCCACCGCCGAGTTCACCCCGAAATCGGTGGAGACGCCGGATCTTCGCACCCACCTCGTCTACCGGCTGCGCATCGTGGTGCAGGACCCCGACCCGGCCCTGCGCCAGGGGATGCCGGTCACCGTCAGGCTGGCGCCATGAACAGCGCTATCTCCCTTGAGGGGCTCACCAAACGCTTTGGCGAGCGGGTCGCCCTCAACGCCATCTCGGCCACCATTCCGGCTGGCGGCATCACCGGGCTGGTCGGCCCCGACGGCGCGGGCAAGAGCACCCTGCTGCGCCTGCTGGCCGGTCTGCTGATCCCCGAAGCGGGCACCATCCGGGTGCTGGGGCTGGATCCGGTGAGCGAGGGAGACCTGCTGCGTCAGCGCCTCGGCTACATGCCCCAGCAGTTCGGCCTCTACGAGGATCTCAGCGTGCTGGAGAACCTCACCCTCTACGCTGACTTGCGCGGCGTACAGGAGCCCGAACGCACGCCCACCTTTGCGCGGCTGCTCGCCTTCACCGATCTTGCCCGCTTCACCGCAAGGCCGGCGGGCAAGCTCTCTGGCGGGATGAAACAGAAGCTCGGGCTGGCCTGCGCCCTGCTCGGCACCCCGGATGTGCTGCTGCTCGACGAACCGGGGGTCGGAGTTGATCCCATCTCCCGCCGCGCCCTTTGGCAGATGGTGCGCGAGCTGGCCAAGGGGGGGATGACGGTGCTCTGGAGTACCGCCTATCTCGATGAGGCGGAGCTGTGCGACCACGTGCTGCTGATGGCGGATGGCGAGGTGCGCACCAGCGGCACGCCAGCCGATCTGATGGGGGCCATGGCCAGCCGCTGCTGGCTGCTGGAGGCGGGGCAACTGGATGGCCGCGAGCGGCGCGCCCTGCTGCGCCGGGCACTGGCTCACCCGGCGGTGATGGATGGCGCGGTGGCGGGGGAGCGGGTTCGCCTGCTGCTGCACCCGGGCATGACGCCCCCACCGCTCCCGGAGCTGCATCTCGCCAATGGCACCTTTCAACCGGCCCAGCCCCGGCTGGAGGATGCCTTTATCGACCTGCTCGGCGGCGGCCCCGGCGGGGAGTCGAGTCTGGCAGCCGGGATGCGGGAAGCCGAACTGCCGCAGGGGGTCTCCCCCGATGCGGTGATCGAGGCGCGCCACCTCACCAAGCGCTTCGGCGATTTTGCCGCCACCGATGATGTCAGCTTTGCGGTGCGCCGCGGCGAGATCTTCGGCCTGCTCGGCCCCAACGGGGCGGGCAAGTCCACCACCTTCAAGATGGAGTGCGGCCTGCTGCGCCCGAGCGAGGGACAGGCGCTGGTGACCGGCATCGATCTGGCCCACAGCCCCTCGGCGGCACGTCAGCGCCTCGGTTACATGGCGCAGAAGTTCTCCCTCTACAAGCAGCTCACCGTGGCCCAGAACCTCGCCTTTTTCGCCGGTATCTACGGTTTGTTCGGCCGCCACCAGCAGACGCGGATCGACGCCATGGTGACCGCTTTTGCCCTCACCCCCTGGCTCGATCAGAAGGCGGAATCCCTGCCGCTCGGCCTGCGCCAGCGCTTATCGCTGGCCTGCGCCCTGCTGCACGAGCCGCCGCTGCTGTTCCTCGACGAGCCCACCTCCGGGGTCGATCCGGTGACCCGGCGCGAGTTCTGGTCGCACATCAACGCGCTGGCCGACCACGGCGTCACCGTGCTGGTCACCACCCACTTTATGGATGAGGCGGAGTATTGCGACCGCATTGCCCTCATCTATCGCGGCAAGCTGCTGGCGCTCGGCACTCCGGACGATCTCAAGGGGCTGGCCGCCAAAGAGGCGGCGACCTCTTTGCCAACCGGCTTCTTGCCGACCTGTTCTTTGCCAACAATGGAAGAGGCCTTTATCACCCTGGTCGAGCGGGCCAGCGAGGAGGACGCATGAGCATCAACCGTCGGCGACTGCTGGCCCTCTGTCGCAAGGAGACGCTGCAAATCGTCCGCGATCCGAGCAGCATCCTCATCGCCTTCATCATGCCGGTGGTGCTGCTGGTAGTAATGGGCTACGCCATCAATCTGGATGTGGACCATCTGCGCCTCGGCATCTGGCGCACCGACAGCGGCGCCCCGGCGGTGCGGCTGGAGCAGGCCCTGCGCGGCTCTACCGCGCTGGAGATCCACAGCGGCCCGAGCAAGGAGTCCCTGCTCGCCAGTCTGGCCCGTGGCGAGATCCGCGGCCTGCTGGTGATCGACGACGGTTTCTCCCGCGCGCTGGCCGGTCAGGGCAACGGCACGCCGCAGGCGCTGCTGCTCACCGATGGCTCCGAGCCCAACACCGCCAACTTCGTCACCAACTATGTGCAGGGGATCTGGCAGGGGTGGCTCGCCGGCGAAGGGGTCGCCATGCCGGTGTCGATAGAGAGTCGCGCCTGGTTCAACCCGGCGCTGGTGAGCCGCAACTTTCTGGTGCCGGGCTCCATTGCGGTGGTGATGACCATCATAGGTGCCCTGCTCACCTCGCTGGTAGTGGCGCGGGAGTGGGAGCGCGGCACCATGGAGGCGCTGCTCGCCACCCCGGTCACCAAGGGGGAGCTGCTGCTCTCCAAGCTGTTGCCCTACTACGGCCTTGGCATCATCGCCATGCTGCTCTGCCTGCTCTTCTCGGTGGCGGTGATGGACGTGCCGTGGCGCGGCTCCCTGCTGCTGCTCTTTCTGGTCACCAGCGCCTTTCTCGGCAGTGCCCTCGGGCTCGGGCTGTTCCTCTCCACCGTGATGCGCAGCCAGTTCAACGCCGCACAGGCGGCGCTGATCGCTGCGTTTCTGCCCGCGGTGATGCTGTCGGGCTTCGTGTTCGAGATCGCCAGCATGCCACCGCTGCTGCGGGCCATCACTCACCTCATTCCGGCCCGCTACTTCGCCAGCTCCCTGCAGACCCTCTATCAGGCGGGCAGCGTCTTCTCGATCCTGCTGGTCAACGGTTTCTGTCTGCTGCTGCTGGCCGGTTTCTGGCTGGCCCTGACCGCCCGCAAGACGCGGCGCACTCTGGAGTAACCCATGCTGATCCGACTCTGGTGGCTGATCCGAAAAGAGCTGCAGGCCCTGATGGGCAATACCCAGGGGCGCTTTCTGCTCATCATGCCGGTGCTGCTGCAAACCGCCCTCTTCCCGTTCGCCGCCACTCTGGAGGTGACCGGCAACACGCTGGCCATCTACAACCAGGATGGCGGTGCCCAGAGCCGCGAGCTGCTGGAGCGCCTCACCCATATGCCCGCCTTCACCACCATCATCCCGGTGCAAGGCGAGGCGGGCATGACCGAGGCCATCACCGGGCAGCAGGCACTGCTCGGGCTGATTATTCCGGGGGATTTTTCGCGCCGGCTGGCGCGGGGCGAACCGGCCAAGGTGCAGCTGATCATCGACGGCCGCCGCTCCAACGGTGGTCAGGTGGCGGCGGGTTACATCAGTCAGGTGATCGCCCGCTGGCAGAATGAAGAAGGGAACGCAGGCAAGGCGCCGCCGACCCTCGCGGTGCGCAACCTCTACAACCCCAACGTCGAGTTCCACTGGCATATCCTGCCGGCGCTGGTGGCCATCATCACCACCACCGGCTGTCTTATCGTCACCGCCCTCTCGGTCGCGCGGGAGCGGGAGGAGGGCACCTTCGATCAGCTGCTGGTCTCGCCCCTCACCGCAGGCTGGATCATGGCGGGCAAGGCGGTGCCCGGCATCATGGTGGCGGTGGGACAAGGGTGCATAGTCGCGCTGGCCGCCCGTTTTGTCTTCAACCTCCCCTTTGCCGGCAGCCTCAGCCTGCTGATGGCGGGCATGGTCTGCTACGGGCTGGCACTGGCCGGGATCGGGCTCTTCATCTCGTCGTTCTGCTCGACCCAGCAGCAGGCCTTTCTCGGGGTCTTCTCCTTCACCGTCCCGGCGGTGATCCTCTCGGGCTACATCTCGCCGGTGGAGAACATGCCCCAGGTGTTCCAGTGGCTGGCGGCCATCGACCCCCTCACCCACTTCATCGTGCTGCTCAAGGGGGTCTTCCTCAAGGGGTTCGACTGGTCGGCCGCCTGGCCCCTGCTCTGGCCGCTGCTCGCCATCGCCGGCGTCACCCTGTCGCTGGCGCTCGCCATGTTCCGCCGCCATATCGTCTGACTCGCCACCTTGTTCAGCTGATGCCGGTCTCGCCCAGTGCGAGACCGGCCTTTTTCCGACATAAGTTTTCACTCCCCGGCAGTTGGTAAACCGGGCTTACCCTCCACCATCCCTCACCCCGAGCTAACGCAGAAATCATTAACTGGTATACCTATTTTTGTATAGTACTGAATTTTCTCGAATTACCCCTGAGGAGATATATGAATAGACACTTGATTTGCATCAATCGCCCACCCCTGCCGACTGGGTAGCCTAGCCCCAGAATGATGTTTTATTACTCCAAACTTGAGGCAACTATGAGCAAAGTCAGACTGGTCGTTGTGGGCAACGGCATGGTGGGGCACCGCTTTATCGAAGAGCTGATCGAGCGGGCCGATCCGGGCCGCTACGAGATCACCGTCTTCGGTGCAGAACCCCGTCCCGCCTACGATCGCGTCCATCTCTCCTCCTACTTCTCCCATCACACCAGCGAAGATCTCTCCCTCGTCAAACCCGGTTTCTACGACAAGCACGGCATCCGCCTGCTGCTCGGCGAAGCGGTGAAAAAAATCGACAGGGCCAACCGCGAAGTGCATTCCAACAAGGGCACAGTGGTCGAGTACGACAAGCTGGTGCTGGCCACCGGCTCCTACCCCTGGGTGCCGCCCATTGCGGGCAGTCAGCACCACGAGTGCTTCGTCTATCGCACCATCGAGGATCTGAAAGCCATCCGCAGCGCCGCCAAGAGCGGCAAGAGCGGGGTGGTGATCGGGGGCGGTCTGCTTGGCCTCGAAGCCGCCGGCGCCCTCAAGGCGCTGGGTCTCGAAACCCACGTGGTGGAGTTTGCTCCTGTGCTGATGGCCGAGCAGCTCGACGGTCAGGGCGGCCAGCTGTTGCGCCGTAAGATTGAATCCATGGGCGTGCAGGTACACACCAGCAAGAGCACCAGCGAGATCCTGATGCATGGCGGCGAGCAGGCGAAACACCGCCTCGCCTTTGCCGACGGCAGCCAGCTGGAAGTGGACGTGGTGGTCTTCTCCACCGGCATTCGCCCGCAAGATACCCTGGGCCGTTACGGTGATCTCGCCATCGCCGACCGTGGCGGCATCGTCATCGACGATCACTGCCTCACCTCCGATCCCGACATCTATGCCATCGGCGAGTGCGCCGCCTGGCAGGGTCGCTTCTTCGGCCTGGTGGCGCCGGGCTACAAGATGGCCCAGATCACCGTGGATCACCTGCTCGGCGGCGACAGCCGCTTCGAGGGGGCGGACATGAGCGCCAAGCTCAAGCTGCTCGGCGTCTCCGTCGGCTCCATCGGTGATGCCCATGGCCGCACCCCGGGCAGCCACAGCTATGTGTTCCAGGATGACCAGGCCGGCGTCTACAAGAAAATCGTGGTGAGCGAAGACAACAGCCGATTGCTCGGCGCCGTGCTGGTGGGTGACGTGGAAGATTACGGCAACCTGCTGCAGATGATGCTCAACGCCCTGCCGCTGCCGAGCCACCCGGACACCCTGATCCTGCCCGCCTACGCCGGTGCCAAGCCGACCCTGGGGGTGGATGCCCTGCCGGAGAGCGCCCAGATCTGCTCCTGCTTCGACGTCTCCAAGGGTGACATCGCCAAGGCGGTGGCCGAGGGCCACACCACCCTTGCCGCCATCAAGCAGCAGACCAAGGCCGGTACCGGCTGCGGCGGCTGCGTGCCGCTCATCAGTCAGGTGCTCAACGCCGAGCTGGTGAAGCAGGGCATCGAGGTCAACAACCACCTCTGCGCCCACTTCCCCCACTCCCGTCAGGAGCTGTTCCACCTGGTCAAGGTGGAGGGGATCAAGAGCTTCGACGAACTGCTGGCCAAGCATGGCCAAGGCTATGGCTGCGAGGTGTGCAAACCGACCGTCGGCTCCATCCTCGCCTCCTGCTGGAACGAGCATGTGCTGAGCCCGCTCAACACCCAGCTGCAGGACACCAACGACATCTTCCTCGGCAACATGCAGAAGGACGGCAGCTACTCCGTCATCCCGCGTATGGCCGGTGGTGAAGTGACCCCGGAGGGGCTGCTGGCAGTAGCCGAAGTGGCCCGCGACTACAAGCTCTACACCAAGATCACCGGCGCCCAGCGCATCGGCCTGTTCGGGGCCCAGAAGGATGATCTGCCCGCCATCTGGCGCAAGCTGCTGGCGGCCGGTTTCGAGACCGGTCAGGCCTACGCCAAGGCGCTGCGCATGGCCAAGACCTGCGTCGGCAGCACCTGGTGCCGCTTCGGCGTGCAGGACAGCGTTGGCCTCGGGGTCTTCCTCGAGAACCGCTACAAGGGGATTCGCACCCCGCACAAGATGAAGTTCGGCGTCTCCGGCTGTACCCGCGAATGTGCGGAAGCCCAGGGCAAGGATGTCGGCATCATCGCCACCGATGCGGGCTGGAACCTCTATGTGGGCGGCAACGGCGGCATGAAGCCGCGCCACGCCGACCTGCTGGCTTCTGACCTCGACCGCGAGACCCTCATCAAGCTGATCGACCGCTTTATGATGTTCTACGTCACCAGCGCCGACAAACTGCAACGCACCTCGGTCTGGCTCGGCAACCTGGAAGGGGGCGTCGACTACCTGCGCGAGGTGATCGTCGACGACAAGCTGGGGCTGGCCGAGACGCTGGAGCGCGATATCCAGACCCTCATCGACAGCTACGAGTGCGAATGGTCGCGCACCCTCAACGAAGAGGAGGCACTCAAGCGTTTCAGCCACTTCATCAACAGCGACAAGCGCGACCCGGACGTCCAGTTCGTCAGCGAACGCGACCAGCACAGACCCGCCACTCCGGCCGAGCGCATCCCCGTCTACCAGATCGAGGTGGAGACCAAATGATGAAATTAGCCTGCCAACTCAACGGCATCCTGATGGGCTGCATGGACGTTTGCGCCCTGCTCGATAGCCAGTCCATCCAACTCGAGGTGGAGATTAAGCGATGAAACTTGCCTGCCAACTCAACGACATCCTGCCGGGCACCGGCGTCTGCGCTCTGATCGAGGGTCGTCAGATCGCCCTGTTCCGCCCGAGCGCGGCCGCCGAAGTGTTCGCCATCGACAACCGGGATCCCTTCTTCGCCGCCAACGTGCTGTCGCGGGGCCTGATCTGCGAACACGACGGCGAGCTCTGGGTCGCCAGCCCGCTCAAGAAGCAGCGCTTTCGCCTGAGCGATGGCCACTGTTTCGACAACCCTGCGATGTCGGTGCAGAGCTACCCCGTTGAAGTGCGCGACCAGCAGGTCTGGGTCGCCGTCTAACACCAGACCCCACCCCGGCCCTCCCCTTCACAGGGGAGGGAGCAAAAAGCCCCTCCCCCTTGACAAGGGGGAGGCAGGGAGGGGGTTAAAAAACAGTCAGGGCTGCCCGCGGGCGGCCCTCTTGAAGGAACCAAAGATGTATACCGAAACCATCAACAAATGCGCCGCCAACGCGGCCCGCATCAACCGCTTCGAGCGCAGCGACAAGCTCGGCTTCTGGCTCAGCTCCGCCATGGCGGGGGCCTATGTGGGCTTTGGCATCATCCTCATCTTCACCCTGGGCAACCTGGTGGATCCCACTGTGCGACCGCTGGTGATGGGGGCCACCTTCGGCATCGCCCTGACGCTGGTGATCATCGCCGGCTCCGAGCTGTTTACCGGCCACACCATGTTCCTCACCTTCGGGGTGAAGACGGGCAAGATCACCATGGCCGACCTGCTGCGCATCCTGCCGCAGACCTGGGTGGGCAACCTGATTGGCTCCATCGTGGTGGCGCTCATCTACTCCTACGGCGGCAGCCTGCTGCCGGACGCGGGCAGCCTGGCGCACAAGGTGGCGCTGGCCAAAACCCAGGCCCCGGCGCTGACCCTGTTTATGAAGGGGATCCTCTGCAACTGGCTGGTCTGCCTCGCCATCTGGATGGCGCTGCGCACCGAGGGTGCCGCCAAGTTCATCGCCATCTGGTGGTGCCTGCTCGCCTTTATCGCCTCCGGCTACGAGCACTCCATCGCCAACATGACCCTGTTCGCCCTCTCCTGGTTCGGTGCCCACTCCGAGGCCTACACCCTGAGCGGCATCGGCCACAACCTGCTGTGGGTGACCCTGGGCAACACCGTCTCCGGCGCCCTCTTCATGGGCCTCGGCTACTGGTATGCCACCCCGAAAGCTGAGCGCCCGGTTGCGGTGAGCGAGACCACCTCCACTGCCAGCCAGACCCAAACCGCCTGATCCGGAGGCCCCATGGACTACTTGCCCATCTTTTGCCGACTCGACAACAAACCCGTGCTGCTGATCGGCGGCGGCGAGGTGGCGGAGCGCAAGGCGCGCCTGCTGCTGGATGCCGGTGCCCAGCTCACCGTGGTCGCACCCGAGCTCGACCCCGAGCTGGCAGAACTGGCTGCCAACGGCAGCATCGAGTGGCTCGCCGGTGAATTCGCGCCGCAGCAACTGGCGGGCAAGTGGCTGGTGGTGGCCGCTACAGATCGGCGCGAGGTGAATGCGCTGGTCTACCAGAGCGCCAATCAGGCGCGGATCTTTGCCAACGTGGTGGACGACCCGAAGCGCTCCAGCTTCATCATGCCGTCGATCATCGATCGCTCGCCGCTGGTGGTGGCCATCTCCTCCGGCGGCAAGGCCCCGGTGCTGGCCCGACTGCTGCGGGAGAAACTCGAAGCCCTGCTGCCCCAGCATCTGGGCGCCGTCGCGGCCTTCGCCGGCAGCCTGCGGGAGCGGGTCAAGACGCGCTTCGCCAGCATGGGCGAGCGGCGCCGCTTCTGGGAACGGCTGCTCGGGGCGGATCGGCTCGGTCAGGCGCTGGCTCGGGGGGATAGCGCCTCTGCCCACCAGCTGGCCGACAACCTGTTTGCTGACGAGAGCCACACCGCTGGCGAAGTGGTGCTGGTCGGTGCCGGCCCCGGTGACCCAGGCCTGCTCACCCTGCACGCCCTGCGCCAGATGCAGCAGGCGGATGTGGTGGTCTATGACCGGCTGGTCTCCGATGAGGTGATGGCCCTGGTACGCCGGGATGCCAAGCGGATCTTCGTCGGCAAGCAGGCGGGCAACCACTGCGTGCCGCAGGAGGGGATCAACCAGCTGTTGCTGGAGGAGGCGAAGAAGGGACAGCGGGTGGTGCGGCTGAAGGGGGGCGACCCCTTTATCTTCGGTCGTGGCGGCGAGGAGCTGGAGACACTGGTCGGCACTGGCATCGGCTTTCAGGTGGTGCCGGGGATCACGGCGGCCAGCGGCTGCGCCGCCTACGCCGGTATTCCGCTGACCCACCGCGACCACGCCCAGAGCGTGCGTTTCGTCACCGCCCACAGCAAGGGGGGCGCCCGGGATCTCGACTGGCCGCTGCTGGCCAAAGATCGGCAAACGCTGGTCTTCTATATGGGGCTCTCCTCCTGCGCCACCATCCGCGAACAGTTGCTGACCCACGGCAAGGCGGGCATCACCCCGGTGGCGCTGATCGAGCGAGGCACCCAGCCAAGCCAGCGGGTCATTCGCGGTACCCTCGATCAGTTGCCCGCGCTGGCGGTGGGCGTCGAGAGCCCGGCCCTTATCATGGTGGGATCTGTGGTGACCCTGGCGGACCAGCTTGCCTGGTTCGGGCAAGGAGGCGCCGCAGACGCGGCCCTGGCCTCGGCCTGATCGCTGCATCCATTCCAACGCCACCCTCGGGTGGCGTTTCTTTTTCTGCATTTACTGTCATAACCTCTTGTTTTGAGTCTGGTATCCTATGGGGTGTGTCAGCCGGACCACCGAATTCAGGAATTCTGCTTCATGTCCCTCCCCCCCAAGAACAGCGCCAAACAGCGTGAACACGACAGAGCCCGCATCCTCACGCTGCTGCTGGCCGATGACGCCCTCACCGAGAGCCTGCTCGACCCGCAAGGGGAGCAGGACGCAGCGCTTCGGGACCAGACCAGCGAGCTGACCCGGCTGGTCAACAGCCTGCCCGCCGCCGATATCGCCGATGCGCTGGAGTCCCTGCCGCCGGACGAGCGCCACGTGCTGTGGCAGCAAGTGGATGCAGACAAGCACGGCCAGATCCTGGTGGAAGCGTCGGAGACGGTGTGGGACAGCCTCATCAGCGGCATGAGCGACAAGGAGCTGCTGCACGCCCTGAGCACCCTCGACATCGACGACCAGATCTACCTGGGCCAGCACCTGCCCCGCAACCTGATGGGGCGGCTGCTCACCTCCATGGCGCCGGTGGACAGGGACAAGGTGCGGGAGGTGATCCGCTACGGCAAGCACACGGTCGGCGCCATGATGGACTTCGAGCTCATCACGGTGCGGCCCGACGTGACCCTGGCCACCGTCCAGCGCTATCTGCGCCTGCGCGGCCAGATCCCCGAGAACACCGACAAGCTGTTCGTCACCGATCGGCGCAACCGGCTGCAGGGGGAGCTGCCCCTCACCGCCGTGCTGCTGCACAAGCCCGAAACCCTGGTGAGCGACGCGATGGAGAAGGATCCGGTCACCTTCGATCCGGAAGACAACGACGAGGCCGCCGCCCGCACCTTCGAGCGGGACGACCTGGTCTCCGCCGCCGTGGTGGATGCTAGGGGCAAGCTGATGGGACGGCTCAACGTCGCCGAGGTGGTGGACCTGGTCTATGAGGAGAGCGACACCGACCTGCGCCGCATGG
Source organism: Aeromonas sp. LsrichE-8G (assembly GCF_022869435.1). Taxonomy (NCBI): domain Bacteria; kingdom Pseudomonadati; phylum Pseudomonadota; class Gammaproteobacteria; order Aeromonadales; family Aeromonadaceae; genus Aeromonas; species Aeromonas sp. LsrichE-8G. The sequence continues at coordinate 69,589 of NZ_JALIHH010000043.1, read as the reverse complement.
GGGGGATCAGCGAGGAAGAAGATGTGTTCGCCCCCGTCTCCAAGGCGGTCAAGACCCGCTGGGCCTGGCTCGCCATCAATCTCTGCACCGCCTTCGTGGCATCGCGGGTGATCGGCCTGTTCGAGCACACCATCTCCCAGCTGGTGGCGCTGGCGGCCCTGATGCCTATCGTCGCCGGGATCGGCGGCAACACCGGCAACCAAACCATCACCATGATAGTGCGGGCGTTGGCGCTACAGCACATCCAGACCGGCAACGTCTCCTTCCTGCTGTGGCGCGAGCTGGGGGTAGCCCTGATCAACGGCCTGGTGTGGGGCGGCATCATGGGCATCGCCACCTTCCTGCTCTATCAGGATGCGGCGCTGGGCGCGGTGATGACGCTCGCCATGATCCTCAACCTGCTGGTGGCGGCCCTGATGGGGGTCATCATCCCCATGACCATGAGCCGGCTGGGGCGCGACCCGGCGGTGGGGGCCAGCGTGATGATCACCGCCATCACCGACACCGGCGGCTTCTTCATCTTCCTGGGGTTGGCGACCCTGTTTCTGCTCTAGGGCCCGAGGCTGACCGTCTGCGGCTCCTGCCATGACGCGGGGCCGCTTTCGCGCAAAACGGCATTTCCCGCCACTGGGCAAGGAATAGTCGTTGAAATGCCAACCCCACTCCTTATACTGGATCCACCTGTTTCCAGCGGTGGATCTGACACAATGGAATACAACACTTCAGAACTGTGCGACATCTATCAGGACATGGTGGATGTGCTCGAGCCCATGCTCTGCTCCTTCGGCGGCCGTGCCTCTTTCGGCGGCGTCATCACCACGGTCAAATGCTTCGAATCGAACGGCCTCATCCGTGAACTGGTCAAGGAGAACGGCGTCGGTCGCGTGCTGCTGATCGACGGCGGCGGCTCCATGCGCCGGGCCCTGATCGACAGCGAGATCGCCACCACGGCGGCGGAAAACGAGTGGGAAGGCATCGTCTGCTACGGCTGCGTGCGCGAGGTCGACATCCTGGAGGATCTCGACATCGGCATTCAGGCCCTGGCCGCCATCCCGGTCGGCGCCGACCACAAAGATGTGGGAGAGACCGATCTACCGGTCAACTTCGGCAGTGTCACCTTCCTGCCGGACGATCACCTCTACGCGGACACCACGGGGGTGATCCTCTCCCCCGATGCCCTCGACATCGAATGAGCCGACACAGTCTGAAGATGGGAGCCCTGGCTCCCATTTTTTATGGCCGTCATTTGGCTACAAGCTGCTGAAAAAAGACAAAAAAAGAGGGCCAGTAAACAACTGGCCCCTTAACTGGAAGCAATGTGAGCAATGTCGTGCCTTCACAAGAAGTCCATCACGTTGGAACGAATGAAGTCTTTCCCGGAAAACGAGGTAACAATAATCATTCTCATTTAACTGTGCAAGTCTTATTTGTAAAAAATGCAAAAAAATGACCACCGCTCGGGTGGTCATTCTCGTCAGGCTTGCCGTGTGGCCGTTTGCAGACCGGCGAGGCCCGCCTCCCCCACCAGCTTGCGGCTGAGGTAGCGCAGCAGCACGCCGTAGAGTGGCACAAACAACCCCAGACTTATCAGCAACTTGAATACGTAATCTACGGTCGCGATCTCGACCCAGTGCTCGGCCATGAAGGGATCTGTGCTGCGCCAGAAGGCGATGCTGAAGAAGGCGATGGTGTCCACCAGGTTGCCGAACAGGGTGGAGGCAGCCGGTGCCACCCACCAGGCCCTGAGCAGCCGCAGGCGGTTGAACACCACCACGTCCATGAACTGGCCCACCAGATAGGCCATAAAGCTGGCTAACGCGATCCGGGCAACAAAGAGATTGAACTCTGCCAGATTGCCCACCCCCTGGAAGCTCCCTTCGAAGAAGAGCACCGAGAGCACGTAGGACACGGTCAATGCCGGCAGCATCACGGTCTGGATGATCTTGCGCGCCAGGCCGGCGCCGAAAATCCGCACCGTCAGATCGGTGGCCAGGAAAATGAACGGGAAGCTGAAGGCACCCCAGGTGGTGTGGAAGCCAAAGATGGTGATCGGCAGCTGCACCAGGTAGTTGCTGCTGGCAATGATCAGGATGTGGAACAATGAGAGACGCATCAGTGCCGTCTGGTACTGAGCCGGAGTCAGGTTCATATTGTGACCTTTTTGGTTAATGGGGTTAGGGAACCCATATCGCCACCATGGCGATAATCAAGGGGCGAGATTATACGCCCCAAAATTGATAGTTCAATCTTTATGCGGTTATCTCAAGGGATTGACTCGCATCGCACGCAAAGCTCACTCCCGGGACTGCCGAGCCAGCCAGAGCAGCGCCTCCGCGTCGTCCGGCTGCACCGCCGCCAGCCAGCAGCCGCTGTAATGTTCGTACTCGAGCCGAAAGCGGCTGCCTTCAAACTCCAGCAGCCAGCTGTGGCGATCCGCCCCCCACTCCCGCTCGAGGGCCGCCAGCTCCCACTCCTGCAACAGGGCCTCGGCCAGGGTCGGGAAGCTGTCCCAGTCAAGGCCCGGGCAGGTCAGCATCACCACCCCGGCTTCCCTGTCTGTCTGCGTGATACGCCAGTTCATCCGTTGCTCCTCAACTGCTGCACGAGAGCTCGCCCCCGCAATACCAGCCCGGATGCGGGGTGGCGAGATCCTCGTATTCCGGTTGCTCATCATAGGGGTGCTGCAGGGCCGCAAACAGCCGCTCGAACGGCGCCATCTCGCCCTGCTCTGCCGCCTCTATTACCTGTTGGGCCAGGGCGTTGCGCAGCACATACTTGGGATTGACCGCATCCATCTGCCCCTTGCGCACGCCATCCTCGCTTCCTTCCCAGGCGAGGCGTGCCCGATAGGCCTCAAGCCACCCCTGCCAGACGGCAGGAACCGGCAACAGGGCCAGCAGGCTGGCGGGCCACGCTCCCTCTCGCGTCACCTCACCGAGACGGCGCAGGAAGAGGTGGTAATCCACCTTGTGCGCCGCCAGCAGCCGGAACAACTCGCGGAACAGCGCCGGATCCTCCTCTTCCCACACCGCCAGCCCCAGCTTGGCGCGCATCAGCTCGGAGTAGTGCAACATCAGCTGGTGCTCGTACTGGGCCAGGGCCGACGCGAGCGCGTCGCCATCCACATGGCCGGCCAGCGCCTGTGCCAGCTTCTGCAGGTTCCAGTATCCGACCGCAGGCTGCTGATCCAGCGCATAGCAACCATCCGGATCCGAGTGGTTGCAGACGAAGTCCGGCACATAGGCGTCGATGAAGCCGTAGGGGCCGTAATCCAGGGTCAACCCGAGCAGGGACATGTTGTCGGTGTTCATCACCCCGTGACAGAACCCCGCCGCCTGCCACTTGGCGATGAGCCGCGCGGTGCGGCGCACTACTTCGGCAAACAGCTCGGCGCCATCGGCCAGCTCGGGGAAGTGGTAACGCCGCGCATAGTCGATGAGGGCGGGGATCTTCTCCCCCTGCCCGCTCCAGGCGAAATACTCGAAATGACCGAAGCGCAGATGGCTCGGCGCGGTGCGCAGCACGGTCGCCCCGCTCTCCACCTGCTCCCGGTAGACAGGCTCGTCACTGCCCAGCAGCACCAGAGCCCGGGTGGTGGGAATGCCGAGGGCATGCAGCGCCTCGGAAGCCAGGTACTCGCGAATGCTGGATCGCAGCACGGCACGGCCGTCGCCGAAGCGGGAGAATGGCGTCTTGCCCGCCCCTTTGAGGTGCAGGTCCCAACGGCACCCATCCGGCGCCAGCTGCTCCCCCAGCAGCAGGGCGCGGCCATCCCCGAGACGCGGGCTGTAGCCGCCGAACTGGTGGCCCGCATAGACCTGAGCCACCGGCTGCATGCCCGGCAGGGGCTGCCCCTGGCCGCAACAGGCGAGCCACTGCGCCTCGCTCACCTCCCCGAGCCCCAGCTCCCCAAGCAGCGCACGGTTCAGATGCAGCAATCTGGGGCCATGCAGCGGCTGCGGGGCAACGGGCTCGCAAGCCCAGGGGAGTTCGGTGGCAAAAGTGTTGATCAACTTCATGGTGATGAGGGTTGTCCCTGCGTATGCTCGTGTCACTCTTTATACCGCCGTCGGCTCGTCGAGGCTAACAGGCGATCACGATTATTCATTTCAAGGAGAAGACGATGCAAAAGTGGGTCTATACCCTGCCCCTGCTGGCGCTTGCCTGGGGCCATCAGGCCAAGGCGGCCGACATAGACGCAGGCAAGGCCAAATCCGTGGTCTGTGCCGCCTGTCATGGCGCGGATGGCAAGGCGAGCGTCCCGACCTACCCCCACCTCGCGGGCCAGAACCAGGCCTATTTGCTCAAGCAGATGAAGGCGTTCAAGGAGGGTTCCCGTACCGAGCCACTGATGGTTCCCTTCATGGCGATGCTGACCGAGGCGGACATGGAGAATCTGGCGGCCTATTACGCCAACCTCAAATAATGCATGGCGCCGACCAACGGGCGCCTTTCCAATGTTTGTTGTGCCAGCCTACCGGCCTGGGCCTGCTGCGGTCGATGACAAGGTCTACCAGGGCCGACCCTACCGGCGGCAGTAGTCGATGATCAGGTCCATAAATGCCTCACCGAAGCGCTCCAGCTTGCGGTGACCGACACCGTTGACCGCTAGCATTTCCTCCTCGGTCATCGGCATGAGCTGCGCCATCTCCACCAGAGTCGCATCGTTGAACACCACGTAGGGCGGCACCTCTTCATCCTCGGCGATCTGCTTGCGCAGGGCGCGCAGCTCCTTGAACAGCCGCTTGTCATAATTGGCGTTGTCGAGCAGGCCGTTGCGCTTCTCCTTGCGGCTGGAGATGGGCTGCAGGCGGGGTACCGCCAATTCCAGCTTCACCTCGCCGCGCAGCACGGGGCGGGCCGCTTCGGTCAACTGCAACACCAGATTGCGGGTGATGTTCTGGGTCAGCAATCCCTTGTGGATCAGCTGGCGGATGACGCTCATCCAGTATTCGTGGCTCTGATCCTTGCCGATGCCGTAGGTCGAGAGCTTGTCGTGACCGTGATCCTTGATGCGCTGGTTCAGCGACCCGCGCAGCACCTCCACCACATAACCCACCCCGAAATTCTGTCCCACCCGCCAGACACAGGAGAGCGCCTTCTGGGCATCTTCGGTGCCGTCATAACTCTGGGGTGGATCGAGGCAGATGTCGCAGTTGCCGCACGGCTTGTCGTTGTACTCGCCGAAGTAGTTGAGCAGCACCTGACGGCGGCAGGTCTGCGCCTCGGCAAAGGCCGCCATCACGTTGAGCTTGTACTGCTCCACCTGCAGCTGCTGGGGGTTTTCGATGTTGTCGAGCAGCCGGCGCACCCGCCCGATGTCGGCGGGATCGTAGAGCAGCAGCGCCTCGGCCGGAGTGCCGTCACGCCCGGCGCGGCCGGTTTCCTGATAGTAGGATTCGATGTTCTTCGGGATGTCGTAGTGCACCACGAAGCGCACGTTGGGCTTGTCGATGCCCATGCCGAACGCCACCGTCGCCACCACGATCTCGATGTCATCCTTGAGGAAGGCCTCCTGGGTCTGCTGACGCAGCTCCAGCGGCAGACCGGCATGATAGGGTGCCGCCTTGCAGCCGTGACGGGATAGCCGCTCGGCCACCTCCTCCACCCGATTGCGGCTGGAGCAGTAGACGATGCCGCAGTTGCCCTTCTGGCTCTGCACGTAGCGCAGCAGCTGCTCCGCCGCCTTGAACTTCTCCACCAGGCTGTAGCGGATATTGGGCCGATCGAAGCTGGCGGTGTGGATGAAGGGATCGTTCAGTTCCAGCCGGTGCAGCATGTCGCTGCGGGTCGCCTCGTCGGCGGTGGCGGTGAGCGCTACCACCGGCACCTGGGGGAACCACTGCTTGAGCCGTCCCAGCGCCGCGTATTCCGGCCGAAAATCGTGCCCCCACTGGGAGACGCAGTGCGCCTCGTCGATGGCGAACAGGCCGAGGGGCAGCTCCGCCAACCGGTCCATGAACTCGTGCTGCAGCAAACGCTCGGGGGAAACATAAACCAGCTTGATCTCGCCCCGGCGCATGGCGGCGAAGTTCTGGATCATCTCTTCCCGGCTCAGTGCCGAGTTGATGTAGACCGCCGCCACGCCGTTGGCGCGCAGGGTGTCGACCTGATCCTTCATCAGCGAGATGAGGGGGGAGACCACCACACCGAGCCCGGGTCGCAGCAGCGCCGGGATCTGGTAGCAAAGCGACTTGCCGCCGCCGGTGGGTTTGAGCACCAGGGCATCGCGCCCCGCCACTATCTGCTCGATGATCTCGAGCTGGCCCGGCCGAAACTGCTGATAGCCAAACACCGCCTGCAACAGGGCAAGGGGATTCTCTGGCTGAGGGTCAGGCAGGGTTTCGGCAATGACGGTCATGGGCTCTCCTTTGGGGTCGCCATTCTAAAGCAGCCGCCGCCCACAATAAACCTGCCATTGCGAGTGTTAAGGAAGTGTTGCAGACTGGCTGGAGTTTTTACTCGGCTTTGATGACAGGGCGGACTCAAGGAATGAAACAGATGCTCAAGAAGATGGCGCTCAGTGGCATAGCCAACCTGTTCGCCGAAAAGATGCCCTTCAACAAGCTGATCGGCATGCAAGTCACCCACTACGACTTCGATAAAGTGGAGCTGCGCATCAAGATGGAACAGAAGCTCATCGGCAACCCTTTCCACAACATACTGCACGGCGGCGTCACCGCCAGCCTGCTCGACGTGGCGGGCGGCATGATAGTCGCAGCCTCCTGCATCGACGAGCTGGAGAACTTCTCCCCCAGCTATCTCAAGGAGCGCTTCTCGCGGCTTGGCACCATCGATCTGCGGGTGGACTATCTTCGTCCCGGTCGCGGCAACGAGTTCATCGCCACCGCCCACATCATCCGGGCAGGCAGCAAGGTCGCGGTCGCCCGCATGGAGCTGCACAACGAAGAGGGCACCCACATCGCCTTCGGCACGGGCACCTACCTCGTCGGCTAATGGTTTTTATTGCATAAAAAGTGCGCTTCTAAGCTGATTTTAATCATTAGAATTCTTACCCCCTCCTCCGCTCAGGGTCCATACTGAAAGTCGGGATTCTGTGCAGAGGGAGGATTGCAGACGATGAGCGCGATACTGGCTACCCAACCATCCAGAGCCTTGCTGACACGACTTGAGGCCATGCGCGAAGAAGTGCAGACCCCAGAGTGCCGTCACTGGTTGGAACAGGAGCTGGAGGGGTATTCTCTCTGTTCACCCCTGCCCTGGTATCGCATCATTGCCTGTCGGCAACGCGGTCACTTCCTGAATCTGAAGACGGGAAAATATCTGACTTGCCATATCGGCAGCCAAACGCTAAGCCAACGCGACCTGGCCCAAGTTCAGTTCATCTATGCCCGTGAACCCGCCGCCCACTATTTACTGCGTCACGATTCCCATATCGAGCCCTGGCCGGAATCGCTGCTGGAAGCGTATCGAGAGCAGCTGATCCCTGGTCATCTCTGCCTGCAAGCCTGGCATGAGCCCGTGTCTTCGCTGCGTTCACAACTGATGGAGGGAATAGCACATTTCATTAGTGAGTACCCCAAGCATGCGGCCCTGCAAACCCAACACGGTTTCAAGGCATTGCGGCATCAACACTGGCATATCTGAATGAGCGCCTGGGGCGCAAGGAGGGCACCATCGACAAGACCCATAACGAGATTGTCACAATCTAGAGTGCCGGAGTCAGGATCAGACTCCACCAGTGGGGCCACCGAGCGGTGGCCCTTTTAGTTGGGCAGATGAGGGAGATCGGAGCAGTAGAAGCAATCGACAATGGAAATGTCAGCTTTGCTTCAACAAACCAAATGCGAAAAGGCCGCTCATTGAGCGGCCTTTTCAAATGTGGTCGGTGTGAGAGGATTCGAACCTCCGACCCCTTCGTCCCGAACGAAGTGCGCTACCAAGCTGCGCTACACACCGATGTCTGCGGGGCGAGAATTTACCGAAAGCCCCGACCCGACACAAGCCTTTTTTTGCATTCACTCTAAAAAAATGGCTTTACGCTCAATAATTCAGCGAGTCGCAGCAAAAATCGCCACAAGGTATCTTTCCGCCTGCCTTCAGTCCTGTCGAGGCAACCTGAACTCGGTCGGCCCCAGCAAACGCCGGCTCCAATCCGCCACCACACCATGTTCAAGCCAATGGGCCGCATGCTGGCGCCAGTTGGGAGAGAGCGCCGGGTTCTCCAGCAGCAGTTGCAGATCTTCCTCATTGCGGGCCTGGTTGAACAGGATGTCGGCGGTGCGCTTCACCGTCAGCTCAGGGTAGGGTCTGTCCACCAGTGTCAGCTCCCCCTGCGGATCCACCCTTCCCTCTTCCAGCACCCGCAGCAGCCAGCCACAGCGACCACTCAGCTGCATCACCTGGGAGAGCTGGCCATAGCCAAAGCGCTGGTTGAGCTTGAAACAGGGGGATCTGGGCTGGCTTATCTGGATCAGCGCCTCTCCAAGTCGATAAACATCGCCGATGCAGGCCTGCGCCTCCGTCAGCCCCGAACCAGAGAGATTCTCGCCAAAGGCGGCAGGCTGCCAGGGTGTGCGTGGTACAGGCAGTCCCAGCGCGGTTTGCCAGGTTTTCCACCAGGCGTAGTGCTCCGCAGGGTAATGGTGCAGGGCCCGATCCGGGCCGCCATGATGGCGTCTGTCGCTCTGCTCATCCCCGCGAAGGCCGAGGAAATCGCACCACAGAGGGGCGTTGGCAGGCTGCTTGTGGATGGCACTGATGAGGCCGGGGGCCTGCTCTGGGTTCAGTTCGGCGCTCTGGCCGATGAAGAGGGAGATCCGCATTCCATTCTCCTGACGGATGGGGGAATGCGGATCTTATCACGGGGCAAGTCAGGCAACTGCCTGCATCTGGGTGGTCATGGCGATTTCGGCACGGCGGCGTTTCTCCGCCCGGGCCATCAGATACCAGCTACCGAAGGTGAACAGGGATACCGACAGCAGGATCAGACTCGCGATAGCGTTGATCTCGGGCTTCACGCCGAGACGCACCGCCGAGAACACCTCCATCGGCAAGGTGGTCGAACCCGGGCCGGAGACGAAGCTCGCCAGCACCAGATCATCCAGCGACAGGGCGAACGACATCATGCCACCCGCCGCCAGCGACGGGGCGATCATCGGGATGGTGATCAGGAAGAACACCTTCCAGGGCTTGGCTCCCAGGTCCATGGCCGCCTCCTCGATGGAGAGATCCAGCTCCCGCAGCCGCGCCGACACCACTATCGCCACATAGGCGGTACAGAAGGTGGTATGTGCTATCCAGATGGTCAGCATGCCCCGCTCCGCGGGCCAACCCACCAGCTGGGCCATGGCCACGAACAGCAGCAGCAGGGAGAGACCGGTGATCACCTCGGGCATCACCAGCGGCGCCGTCACCATGCCGCCGAACAGGGTCCGGCCACGGAAGTGAGGGATCCGGGTCAGCACGAAGGCCGCCACTGTCCCCAGCGCCACCGCCGCGATGGCGGTGTAGAAGGCGATCTCCAGGGAGCGGAACACGGACCCGATCAACTGTTTGTTGTCGAGCAGGCCGAAGTACCACTTGAGCGACCAGCCTCCCCACACCGTCACCAGCTTGGAGGCGTTGAAGGAGTAGATGACCATGATGATCATGGGCAGGTAGATGAACAGCAGCCCCAGCCACAGCATCAGCTTGGCAAAACCGAAACGTCTCATGCCTTGCCCTCCAGCTCTTTGGCCTGGTTGCGGTTGAACAGGATGATGGGAATGATCAGCACCGCCAGCATCACCACCGCCAGGGCGGAGGCCACCGGCCAGTCACGGTTGTTGAAGAACTCCTGCCACAACACCTTGCCGATCATCAGGGTCTCCGGACCACCCAGCATCTCGGGGATGACGAACTCGCCCACCACCGGGATGAAGACCAGCATGCAACCGGCGATGATGCCGTTCTTGGAGAGTGGCACCGTGATCTGCCAGAACCGGGTCAGGTTGCGGGCACCCAGATCGGAGGCCGCCTCCAGCAGGCTCTGGTCGTGCTTGACCAGGTTGGCATAAAGCGGCAGCACCATGAACGGCAGGTAGGAGTAAACGATGCCGATATAGACCGCCAGGTTGGTATTGAGGATCTGCAGCGGTTCGTCGATCACCCCGATGCTCAGCAGGACGCTGTTGAGCAGGCCGTTGTTGCTGAGGATCCCCATCCAGGCGTAGACCCGGATCAGGATCGCCGTCCAGGTCGGCATCATGATGAGCAGCAGCAGAACGGTCTGGGTCTCCTTGTTGGCCCGCGAAATGGCGTAAGCCATGGGATAACCGATCAACAGGCAGAGCAGGGTGCTGACCAGGGCTATCTTGAGGGACCCCAGATAAGCCGCGATGTAGAGCTCATCCTCCTGCAGCAGCAGGTAGTTGCCCAGGTTGAGCAGTATGGTGAGCTGATTGTCTGCCCAGCTCACCACGTCCGTGTAGGGCGGGATAGCCACGTCCGCTTCGGCGAAGCTGATCTTCACGACGATGATGAAGGGCAGCAGGAAGAAGAGGAACAGCCAGAAGAAGGGGATGCCGATGACCAGCTGCCGCCCTCCCACCTGTTTGAGTCGTCTCAATGCCTTCATGATTGCAGCACCACGCCGCTGTCATCTTCCCAGTAGAGGAACACCTGGTCATCCCAGGTCGGCCGTTTGCCGTGGCGTTCGGCATTGGCGATGAAAGCCTGAACGATTTTGCCCGAGGGCAACTGGATGTGATACACGGAATGGCCGCCCAGATAGGCGATGTCATAAACCTCGCCCTTGGTCCAGTTGAAGTCCGGATGCTCGATCTCTTCCGGCTTTTGCAGGCTCATCAGCAGTTTTTCCGGACGCAGGGCATAGGTGACCTTCTTGTTCTCCGCCCGGGAGCTGATGCCGTGACCCACATAGATGGGCTGCTCCAGATCCGCACAGGCGATGATGGCGTGGTCCTGCTCATCCTCCACCAGCAGGCCGTCAAACAGGTTGACGTTGCCGATGAACTCGCACACCAGCCGGCTGGCCGGGGTTTCGTAGATGTCCATCGGGCTGCCGATCTGCTCGATGCAACCCAGGTGCATGATGGCGATCCGCTCGGCCATGGTCATGGCTTCTTCCTGATCGTGGGTCACCATGACGCAGGTCACGCCGACCCGCTCGATGATCTCGACCAGCTCGAGCTGCATGGTGGAGCGCAGCTTCTTGTCGAGCGCCCCCATGGGCTCGTCCAGCAGCAGCAGCTTGGGACGCTTGGCCAGGGAACGGGCCAGGGCCACCCGCTGACGCTGACCACCGGAGAGCTGGTGCGGCTTGCGGCGGGCGTACTGGGTCATCTGCACCAGCTTGAGCATCTCTTCCACCCGGGCATCGATCTCCGCCTTGGGCAGGCCATCCTGCTTGAGGCCGAAGGCGATGTTCTGGGCCACCGTCATGTGGGGGAACAGGGCGTAGGACTGGAACATCATGTTGATGGGGCGTTCATAGGGCGGCATGTCGGTAATGTCGACGCCGTCGAGGAACAGCCGTCCTTCCGTGGGTCGCTCGAACCCGGCCAGCATCCGCAGCAAGGTGGACTTGCCGGAGCCGGACCCACCCAGCAGGGCGAAGATCTCGCCCTTGTGGATGTTGAGAGACACGTTGTCGACCGCCAGCGTTTCGTCGAACTGCTTGCTTACCCTGTCTATTTTGACCAGCACTTCTTTACGCTGCTGGCTGCCCTCGAGGGCTTTCTTGTAGGCACTGGAGGCTATCGCCATTACCAAACTCCCAAAGGTGATTCCGGCCTGGGCCGATCCATCAATACAATCTGGCGCCCCGGGATGGGCGCCAAGGTTAGGTTCCGGATTTGATCTTGGTCCAACTCCGGGTGATCAGGCGCTGCACCGAGCGGGGATGTGCTTCCTGCACATACAGACGCTCAAGCACCGCCTGGGGGGGATAGACAGACTCATCCTCGCGAACGGCCTTGTCCATGAACTCTCCCGCCTTGATGTTCGGGTTCGCGTAACCCACATAGTCGCTCACCTTGGCGATGACCTGCGGTTCGAGAATGTAGTTGATCAGGGCGTGAGCCTCTTTCACGTTGGTGGCATCGGCCGGGATCGCCATCATGTCGAACCAAAGATTGCCACCCTCCTTGGGGATGCTGTAGGCAATCTTGATCCCCTTGCCCGCCTCCTCGGCCCGGGACGCCGCCTGCAGGATGTCGCCGGAGAAACCCGCCGCCACGCAGATGTTGCCGTTGGCGAGGTCACCTATGTACTTGGAGGAGTGGAAGTAGGCCACATAGGGGCGCACCTTGAGCAGCTGCTCTTCGGCCCGCTTGATGTCCGCCGGCTCATGGCCGTTGGGGTTAAGCCCCAGGTAGTTGAGGGCCGCCGGGATCATCTCGTCCGCCGAATCGAGGAAGGCTACGCCGCACTGGGAGAGCTTCTTCATGTTTTCCGGCTCGAAAATGGTCGCCCAGGAGTCAATCTTGTCGACACCCAGCACTTCCTTGATTTTCTCGACGTTGTAACCGATGCCGTTGGTGCCCCAGAGGTAGGGCACGGCGTACTGATGGCCCGGATCCACCTTCTCGAGCTGCTTGAGCAGCAAGGGGTCCAGGTTGCTCAGGTTTGGCAGCAGGGTGAGGTCCAGCTTCTGGAAAGCCCCCGCCTTGATCTGCTTGGCCAGGAAATTGTTGGAGGGCACGACCAGATCGTAGCCGGTGCGTCCGGTCAGCAGCTTGCCTTCCAGCGTCTCGTTGGAGTCAAACACGTCGTAGACGGTCTTGATCCCGGTCTTCTGCTGAAAGTCACTGAGGGTGGTCTCGCCGATATAATCGGACCAGTTGTAAAAATGAACCACAGGGGCTGCCTGGGTCAGATTTGCAAACCCCAGGGTCAGGGCCAGCGTTGCCATCTTGGTCATGTGCACTTATCAGTCCTCATTTGTGTGATTTTGCCAGTCGCGCATCCATACGCGCCGTCCAACCTGTCGGGTGGTCACCACCCTCCCGGCCGAACTGCGGACCGGGAGGGGTACTCGTCACTCTTACTTGCCTGACTTGATCTTGGTCCAGCTGCGGGTCATCAGACGCTGCACCTTGGCCGGCAGATCCGGGAAGGTGTAGATCTTCTTGAGGGTATCCGGCGTCGGGTAGATACCCGGGTCGGTACGGATCGCCTCGTCCACCAGCGGCGTGGCCGCCTTGTTGCCGTTCGGGAACTGCACCACGTTGGTAATGTTCGCGATCACGTCCGGCTTCATCAGGTAATTGATGAAGGTGTGGGCCGCCTCGACGTTCTTGGCATCCGCCGGGATGGCGATCATGTCGAAGAAGCTGCCTGCCCCCTCTTTCGGAATGGTGTAAGTCAGGCTGACACCGTTCTTGGCCTCGGCGGCACGCGCCTTGGACTGCTGCAGGTCACCGGAGTAACCCACTGCCACGCACAGGTTGCCGTTGGCCAGATCCGAAATGTACTTGGAGGAGTGGAAATAGGCGGTATAGGGACGGATGGAGAGGAACAACGCCTCTGCCTTCTTCAGCTCGTCCGGCTTCTGGCTGTCCGGCTTGAAGCCCAGGTATTGCAGGGCGGCCGGCAGCATTTCGGTCGGCGAGTCGAGGAAGGAGACACCGCACTCCTTCAGCTTGGCCATGTTCTCCGGCTTGAACACCAGATCCCAGGAGTCCACCGGGGCATCGGCCCCCAGCACGGCCTTCACCTTCTCGGCGTTGTAGGCATAGCCGATGGTGCCCCACAGGTAAGGGATGGAGTATTGGTTGCCCGGATCGCTCGGTTCGAGCGCCTTGAGCAGGTCGACGTCCAGGTTCTGCCAGTTGGAGAGTTTGGACTTGTCCAGCTTCTGGAAGACACCTGCCTTGATCTGCTTGGCCAGGAAGGGGTTGGACGGTACGACGATGTCATAGCCCGACTTGCCAGCCAGCAACTTGGCTTCCAGCACTTCATTGCTGTCGAACACGTCGTAGACCACCTTGATGCCCGTCTCCTTCTGGAAGTTTTCCAGCGTATCCGGCGCGATATAGTCGCTCCAGTTGTAGACGTGCAGCACCTTCTCGTCGGCCATCGCCCCGGTACTCATCATGACCAGCGCCACGGAAGCAGCCATCATTCCCTTTTTAAAAGACATAGTCCTTGTCTCCTAAGCAAATCGTATGCGTAAGCCAACCTGCCCGGTTCCCGCCTATTCCCGCAGCTTTGCAGCCGTCAGGTCCAGACTGAGCCTGGCCAGTTTGACCAATTCATCCACCTGTTCCTCGGTGATCACCAAGGGGGGCGATATGATCATGGTATCGCCGACAGCCCTCATCACCAAGCCATTGTTAAAACAGAACTCCCGACAGGTCATCCCGGCATGGAGCTCGGCCGGGAAGCGACGTTTCGTCTGCTTGTCCTGCACTATTTCCAGCGCGGCGACCAGGCCTTTTCCACGGGTTTCCCCCACCATCGGATGGTCCGCCAGCTCAGCCCAGCGGCGCTGCAAATAGGGGCCGATACTATCATGAACTCGCTTAACTATGCTCTCCCTTTGCATAAGCTGGATGTTGGCAATGGCCACGGCGCAGGCGACAGGATGGCCGGAATAGGTGAAGCCATGGTTGAACTCCCCCCCCTCTTCCACCAGCACCCTGGCTACCCTGTCCCCCACCATCACGGCGCCCATCGGCAGATAGCCGGAGGTAATGCCCTTGGCCAGGCACATGAGATCGGGTTTGATGCCAAAACCTTCACTGGCAAACCAGTGGCCGGTGCGGCCAAAGCCGCAGATCACCTCGTCGGCGATGAGCAGGATGCCGTAGTGGTCGCAGATGCGCTGGATCTCGGGCCAGTAGCTCTCGGGTGGAATGATGACCCCCCCCGCACCCTGGATAGGCTCGCCGATGAAGGCGGCTACCTTGTCCACCCCCAGTACCAGGATCTTCTCTTCCAGCTGGCGGGCACGGGCCAGACCGAACTCGTGGGCGCTCATGCCCTCTCCCTCACCGAAGTGATAGGGCTGGTCGATGTGTACTATGCCCGGAATGGGCAAGCCGCCCTGGGCGTGCATCCCCTTCATGCCCCCCAGACTGGCCCCCGCCACGGTGGAGCCGTGATAGGCGTTGTGGCGGCTGATGATCACCTGCTTGTCAGGTTGTCCCTTGCTGGCCCAGTAGTGGCGCACCATGCGCAGCACGGTGTCGTTGCACTCGGAACCCGAGCCGGTGAAGAAGACGTGGTTGAGGTGGGAAGGGGTGATCTCGGCCAGCAGGGTGGCCAGCTCGGCAGCAGGGGGGTGGCTGGTCTGGAAGAAGAGGTTGTAGTAGGGCAACTGCTGCATCTGGCGAGTGGCGGCATCCACCAGCTCCTGACGGCCGTAGCCCATGTTGACGCACCACAGGCCCGCCATCCCGTCCAGAATGCGCTTGCCTTCGGAGTCTTCCAGATAGACGCCTTCGGCCTTGGTGATGATGCGACTACCCTTCTTGTTCAGGGCCTGAAAATCGGTAAACGGATGCAGATGATGGCTGGCTTCCAGTTGCTGCCACTCACGGGTGGTGTGCTGCATTGCTTGCTCCTCGGTTCCTTCGATTCGGCGAATCTTGTCGCCATTCATGAGGGCACGGATGGCCTGCCCGGTCACTGCCATTCACGGGGCTGGCACTCTCTTGCCTGCTCGATGCCTTTCCATGGGGCGAACATCGTCGCCAGTTGATTGCAGGTGACGCCCCTCTCCATTGCGGGAGCGGGCCTCACCTATACTCGGTGCCTTCCGGGTCGCGGGCGCCGCCGCGAGGCGGGCCTTCGGCCCCTTGCTTGCGATATGACGGGGAGAGGCCTCGCCTCCCCCGGGGACAGATCAGACGTTCAGCAACAGGAATTCCCGTTCCCAGCGGCTGATCACGCCGAAATAGGTCTCGTACTCCTTGCGCTTGACGGCCACGAAAGCGCGGATGAAGCGCTCCCCCAGCATGTCCTTGATGGGTTCACACTGCTCCAGGTGGCTCAGCGATTCCTCCAGCGAGCGGGGCAGGCTGTAGGGCAGGTCATAGGCACTCGCCTTCATCTCCTGCATGGGTTCGAGCTTCTCCAGCATGCCGAGGTAGCCGCAGGCCAGGGTGGCGGCCAGAGCCAGATACGGATTGGCATCGGCCCCGGCGAAGCGGTTCTCGACCCGGCGTGCACTCGGTTCGGAGAAGGGGACCCGCAGGCCGCAGGTGCGGTTTTCCACCCCCCACTGCACGTTGCGCGGCGCACTCTCGCCAAAGGTGAGGCGGCGGTAGGAGTTGACGTTCGGCGCCAGCAGGGCGGTCACTGCCGGGGTGTATTTCTGCAGGCCGGCGATGAAATGCATGAACAGATCGGAGTTGCCCCCTTCGCTGGTACCAAACAGGTTGTTGCCATCCATGTCTTCCAGGCTCTGGTGGATGTGCATGGCGGAACCCGGTTCGTTGCTCATGGGCTTGGCCATGAAGGTGGCATAGATGCCGTGGCGATGGGCGGCCTCGCGCATGGTGCGCTTGAACAGAAACACCTGGTCGGCGAGATCGATGGCATCCCCGTGCAGGAAGTTGATCTCCATCTGGGCGGCGCCGGATTCGTGGATCAGGGTGTCCACCTCAAGCTCCTGGGCCTCGCAGTAGTCGTACATGTCCTCGAAGATGGGGTCGAATTCGTTCACCGCATCGATGCTGAACGACTGGCGGGCCGTTTCCGGGCGGCCGTTGCGACCCACCGGCGGCACCAACGGATAGTCGGGATCTTCGTTGCGGGTCACCAGGTAGAACTCCAGCTCCGGCGCCACCACCGGCTTCCAGCCCTGCTTCTCGTAGAATGACAGAACCCGGCGCAGCACGGAGCGGGGAGCGATGTCGATGAGCTTGCCGTTGACGTCAAAGCAGTCGTGGATCACCTGGGCGGTGGGCTCCAGCGCCCAGGGTACGAAACGAATAGTGTTGGGATCGGGATAGAGCTGCATGTCCCGCTCCAGCGGGTCTATCATGCTGTCGTCATCCGGGTACTCGCCGGTCACTGTCTGGGTGAAGATGACCTCGGGCAACCGCATGCCCCCCTCGCGCAGAAATTTGTTGGCTGGAATGATCTTGCCTCGGGCATTGCCGGTGAAATCCGGGAACAGGCACTCCACTTCCGTGATGCGATTGCTCTCCATCCAGCCCTTGATACTGTCCATGTTAAACCCCGACTCTACGGTTGTCATAGGCAAGGGTGTCTAATATAAGGAACACCCTTGTTAAGAAAATGTAATCGACAATACCATGAAAGCCCGCCATAAAGCCATTTGTCAAGCGGTGGTGTTTAAAAAACTATAAACAACGGCCTGTAAAATGACCAAGACGGCACCAAATACTAAACACTTTGTGTCACGATCAGCCCACTGCAAGCCGGATGCCAATAGCGAACAGCCGCTGCGCGATACTCAGTCAGCCCCTGTCGGAGAAGGCTCATTTCTTTGCAAGGGCGCACACTCCTTATCCAATTTTCTTTGCATGCCTGCATTTTTTTGGTACAAGGCCCGCCCTGATTTGCACTCTCCTGCCTGGATTTGGTGCAAATCGGGATACAAGGGCTTGGTCTGACGACAGACAGCCCCCATCAATGGGTAACATTGGGAAACTGACTGGTAGCAAACCGTATGTGTGATTTCATGACAGAAGACCAACTGACCTTTTACAAGGGCCAGATCGAGCGGCAGATCCTCGAGCTCGAAGAACGTCTCAACTCCCAGGCCAGCCAGGCTATCGCCACCGATACCAACGAGATGGCGGACGAGATCGATCGCGCCAGCGTCGAGGAGGCCCGCCGTCTGGAGCTGAACCGCATCGAGCACGACAAGCTGCATCTGCGCAAGCTGAAGGGGGCGCTCAAGCGCATCAACGAAGGGGATTTCGGCTACTGCGAATCCTGCGGCGACGAGATCTCCCTCAAGCGGCTGCAGGCGCGGCCCGAGTCCCGCTTCTGCGTCGAGTGCCAGAGCACCAAGGAATTTAACGATACCCACGTGTTCCGCCGCGTCGCCTGATGCGGCGAACAAGCCCGGCCTCGGTACGAGCCGGGCACAGGGCAAGCCATGCCCGAAGATGACGCGGCCGGGTGATCCCCGGCCCCTTTCACAGCAAGAGCGTGACAACTTCTGTTAGACTCCGGGCAAGTCCCGGATCCTACAGGAGATCAAAGCGTGAAATGGCTCATCAGGCTGTGCTTGTGCCTGCCATTGCTGGCACAAGCACAGACGCTCACCGTCAAGGTCCCCAGCCGACCGATCAACGATCTCGACAACGAATACCAGCTCAAGCTGCTGGAACTGGCGCTCAACCACGCCGGGCAGCCCTACAAGCTGGAGCGGGTCGACCTCAATCTCAACCAGTACAGCCTCCAGCAGGCGCTTGCCAAGGGCAAGGTCATCAATGTGTTCTGGATGGGTACCTCCAGCGCGCTGGAATCCTCCCTCACCGCAGTGCCAATCCCGCTGTTTCGTGGCCTGGAAGGGCTGCGCCTCTCCTTCATCCACGCCGATGCCCAGGAGCGGTTCAACCAGATCAACACCCTGGCAGACCTCAAGAAACTGAAAGCCGCACAGGGGGTGGGCTGGGCCGACAACAAGATCCTGGAACTGGCAGGCATTCCCACCTATGCCGGGCGCTACAGCAACCTGTTTCGCCTGATGAATGACGGCGACAAGCTGGACTTCTTCCCCCGTGGCCTGGTGGAAATCTTCGCCGAACGCAGCGAGCTGGCGGCACAATATCCCAACCTGGTGATCGATCAGCACCTGCTGATCCGCTACCCCTTCGCCGAGTTCTTCTTCGTCAGCCCGGAGTCGCCGAAGCTGGCCAAGGCGATCCAGACCGGCCTCGAGCGCGCCTATGCCGACGGCAGCTTCATGGCGTTCTTTCGGGAGAACCCCAAGATCCGCGAGGCCCTGGCCAGCGCGAATCTGGAGCAGAGAGTCACCATCGCCCTGCCCAATCCCGACATGACCCCCTTGCTCAAAAGCATTCCGGCCCAATATTGGGAGTATCCACCGTCGCAGGAGTAAACGGACACGATATCCGGCGTTGAGAATATCCACCGCTGCGAGCATGAACGGACACGGTATCCCGGCATTGGGAATATCCGCCGCCGGGAGCATGAACGGACACGGTATCCCGGCATTGGGAATATCCGCCGCCGGGAGCGTGATCAGCCGCGGGTCATCCCATCCGGTGGGCAGACGCACAGGAACGCGAGGTCGCCCGGCCTCAATACGCGCACCAGGGAGGTGCCATGAAACGACTGGATGACTGGTTTCGCGACTATGGCCAGAGCCATCAACACCCCGTCAATGTGGCCATCCACAAGGTGGCGGTGCCAGGCATCTACCTCTGCATCCTGGCACTGCTCTGGTGCCTGCCCGCAGGTCCCCTGCCAGCGTCCCTCAACTGGGCGGAGCTGGCGGCCATCCCGGTGCTGGTCTTCTACCTGCGGCTGTCGTTGACGATCTTTACGGGGATGACGGCCCTGACCGCCCTGGGACTGGCCTTCTGCCACGTCTGGCAGGGGCCGCTGCTGTGGCCTGCCCTCATCGGGTTCGTGCTGTTCTGGATAGCCCAGTTCGTCGGTCACCATATCGAGGGGAAACGCCCCTCCTTTCTCACCGACCTGCAATTTCTGCTGGTAGGCCCCGCCTGGGTGCTGGCCAGCCTCTATCGTCGTTTGGGCATCCCTTTCTGAGGGAGGCTAACAGGAGAGACCATGAGACATCTTCAGACCCTTGCTCGCACCCTGCCCCTGCTGCTGGGGGCACTGATGGCCGGCCCGGTGCTGGCCGACAAGGCCGATCCCGTCGGCGAGGTGAGCACCGCTTTCAAGCTGCTCGGACCCAACCACAAGATCCTGGTGGAGGCGTTCGACGACCCTAAAATCGCCGGTGTCGCCTGCTATCTGGCCCGCCCCAAGACCGGCGGCGTCAAGGGTGGACTCGGGCTGGCGGAAGATCCCTCCCACGCCTCCCTCTCCTGCCACCAGATCGGCCCCATCACCCTGCCCGCCAAGCTGAAGGCGGGGGAAGAGGTGTTTGATGTCAGCACCTCGCTGGTGTTCAAGGAGCAGAAGGTGGTGCGTTTTTACGACGAGAAGCGCAATGCCCTTGTCTATCTGACTTACAGCACCAAGTTGGTGGATGGTTCGTACAAGAGTGCAGTGAGTGCCGTCCCCATCATGCCCTGGGGTTGAAACAGCACCACTTATCCCGTGATGACGGTCACTATTTGTTGTAATTTAACCACATCATTATCTACGGAGAGCGCACCATGAGAGTCGCCGTTTTCAGTACCAAGAGCTACGACAAGGAACATTTCCACCAGGCCAACGCCCAGTACGGTTATGAACTGGAGTTCTTCGACGTGCGGCTGGAGGCCAAGACGGCCCGTCTCGCCCACGGCTTCCCCGTGGTCTGCCTGTTCGTCAACGATGATGCCGACCGCGAAGTGCTGACCGAGCTGGCGCAGTACGGCACCAGGGTCATCGCCCTGCGCTGCGCCGGTTACAACAACGTGGATCTGGCCGCCGCCAAGGAGCTGGGACTCAAGGTGGTGCGGGTGCCTGCCTACTCCCCCGAGGCCGTTGCCGAACATGCGGTGGGCCTGATGATGACCCTCAACCGCCGCATCCATAAGGCGTATCAGCGCACCCGGGACGCCAACTTCTCCCTGGAGGGGCTGGTCGGCTTCAACATGCATGGCCGCACCGCCGGCATCATAGGCACCGGCAAGATCGGCATCGCCACCTTGCGCATCCTCAAGGGGTTCGGCATGCGCCTGCTGGTGAGCGATCCCTATCCGAACCAGGCGGCCATCGATCTGGGTGCCGAGTACGTGGATCTCGATACTCTGTTCCGTCAGTCCGATGTCATCAGCCTGCACTGCCCCCTGTTCAAGGAGAACTATCACCTGCTGAACAAGGAGGCCTTCGCCAAGATGAAGGACGGGGTGATGATCATCAACACCAGCCGGGGCGGCTTGCTCGACTCCAACGCCGCCATCGAGGCCCTCAAGACCTCCCGCATCGGCGCCCTGGGACTGGACGTCTACGAGGAGGAGGAAGACCTCTTCTTCGAGGACAAGTCCAACGAGGTGATCACCGACGACGTCTTCCGCCGCCTGTCTGCCTGTCACAACGTGCTGTTCACCGGTCACCAGGCCTTCCTAACCCGGGAGGCGCTGCACGCCATCGCCGACACCACCCTCAGCAACATCCAGGCCATCGAGAGCCAGGGCCGCTCTGACAACGAAGTGGAGTGATCCCTGAGGCGTTGTCGCCACGCCATTGATCCCGCCGCCGGGTTGTGAGACCCGGCGGCATCGGGTAGGCTACCAGCCCTTTTTTGTACAGGAGTCTGGCCAGCATGTTCATCGGATTTGATTACGGTACCTCCAACTGTGCCGTCGCCGTGATGGAACAGGGCAGCCCCAGGCTGCTGACCCTCTCCGGTTCCCATTACCTTCCCTCCACCCTGCACGCCCCCCACCGGGACGCCATCGCCGGCCTCCTGGCCGAAGGCCTGGCCCCCGTCCAGCAGAGCGAATACCTCAAGCTGCGCGGTCCCGTGGTGACCCGGGCCCAGGCGGTGCGCCGCCAGATGCGCGAAGAGGGACTCATCGACGAGCTGAGCTTCGGCGGTGCGGCGCTGGCGCGCTATCTGGAAGAGCCGGACGAGGGCTACTACATCAAGTCCCCCAAATCCTTTCTCGGGGCCTATGGCCTCAAGGCTCCCCAAATCGCCCTGTTCGAGGACATCGTCTGCGCCATGATGCTGCACGTGCGCCGGGAGGCGGAGCAGCAGACGGGCAGCACCATCCGCCAGGCGGTGATCGGCCGACCGGTCAACTTCCAGGGACTGGCGGGGGAAGAGAGCAACCGCCAGGCCATCGCCATCCTGAGGGAGGCGGCACGCCTCGCCGGGTTCGAGCGGGTGGAGTTCCTCTATGAGCCGGTGGCCGCCGGCTTCGAGTTCGAAGCGCGCCTCACCGAGGATGCGGTGGTGCTGGTGGTGGACATCGGGGGCGGGACCACCGACTGCTCCGTACTGCGCATGGGCCCGAGCCACCGTGACCAGCTGGATCGCAGCGGCGATCTGCTCGGTCACAGCGGCCAGCGCATCGGGGGCAACGACTTCGACATCCGCCTGACCGTGGAGGGCATGATGCCGCTGCTCGGCATGCACGAGACCCTCAAGACCGGCAAGCCGCTGCCCCATCCCCTGTTCTGGGACGCCGCCGCCATCAATGACGTCAGTGCCCAGAGCCGTTTCTACAGCCTGGATACCGCCCGCCAGTTGCAGGATCTCCAGCTCGACAGCCAGCCCGGCAGCAAGCTCCCGCGCCTCGCCAGCCTGCGGGCCCACAAGCTGAGCCATCAACTGGTGTGGCGCGCCGAGCAGGGCAAGATCGCCCTCTCCGACCACGAGCACAATCACCAGACCCTGAACGAGCTGGAAAAAGGGCTGGAGGCGGCACTCACCCGCCCCCAGCTGGCCAGTGCTTCCGCCCCCTTGCTGGAGAAGATTGGCGAGCTGATGGACGAGGCTATCCTGGCGGCAGGCGTGCAGCCTGACCGGGTCTTCGTCACCGGCGGCAGTGCCCGCTCCCCCCTCATCAAGGCCTTCATCCAGCAGAAACTGCCCAAGGTACCGCTGGAGGGGGGTGATGACTTCGGTTCGGTGGCCTCGGGCCTCGCCCGCTATGCCGAGCGCCTGTTTGCGGACTGAGACGGCCAGGGGAGCCATGGGCAACCGGTAGACAGGTTCGCTCGGGGCGGATGTTGCCATTTGCCGACACCCCCTCTTCCCCCGGGGCGACAGAAGCGGTCGGGCTCCTCCCCCCTCACCCTGCCGCCCGGGCCCGGGGACGGGTATGCTTGTCATACCCACCACCGGAGCCCCTTCAATGCCCAGATACCTGCTACTGCTGCTCGCCCTGCTTCTGCTCAGCGCCTGCAGCAGTGCTCCCCGCTTTGCCTCGCAAGATCTGCAACACCATCACTGGGTGCTCGATCGGCTGGATGGCCAGGCCATCGCCAGCCGCCGCAGCAATCCCCCCGACATCGAGATCGGTGAACACTTCACCGTCAACGGCATCGCCGGTTGCAACCGCTACTTCGGCCAGGGTCACCTCAAGGGGAACAAGCTCTGGGTCACCAGCCTCGGCAGCACCGCCATGGCCTGCCCCCCCGAACTCGATCTGATAGAGCAGGCCGTGCTCGCCACCCTGACGGAGGGGGCCACACTGAGCGGTTCCACCCAGACCCTGATCCTCCAGGGAAAACGGCACCGTTTGGAATACAGGCTTCAAGACTGGGTGTACTAGGGCTCACAAAACCGCTCGCCAGCAGGAACAACTGGCCAGGCTGTGGCACAATATGAGGCATTGTTAGCAATGGAGGCTGCCTCAGCCATGTCGATGGATCGCCTGTTTGGCAAGATCAAGCAACTGCCCACAATTCCGAAACTGCTGCACGAGCTGATGCAGAGTTTCAACGACGAGAATGCCCGCATCGACGAGATCGCGGCCAAGATCGCCATGGACCAGGTGATCAGCGTCAAGGTACTGCGGATGGCCAACTCCGCTGCCCTGCGCCGTGGCAATGAAATCACCTCCATCGAACAGGCGGTGATCCGCCTCGGTTTCAACCGCCTGCGCTCCGTGGTGGTCGCCTCCGGCATCATCAGCAGCTTCAAGGCCCCTCCCGGCTTTGACAAGCTCCACTTCTGGACCCAGACCTTCCAGGTCGCCACCATTGCCCGCACCCTGGCACAGCAGACCACCTCGGTGGATCCCGAGACCGCCTTCACCTGCGCCCTCATTCACAACATTGGCGAGCTGCTGATCCAGAGCACCCTGCCGGAAGAGGCGGGGCTCATCAATCTGGCCATCGAGAAAGGCAGCAGCCGGGTCGATGCCCAGCGGGAGATGCTGGGTTACGACTATGCCCAGCTCGGCGCAGAGCTGGCGCGGCGCTGGAACCTGTCGCCCGCCTTCGTGGATGCCATCGACCAGCAGCTCGACCCCCTCTCCCACGATCCGGTCAGCAAGGAGGCCGTGCTCATCCGGCTCGCCGTCTTCGTCTCCTTCGCCTGGCAGGCCGGCGTACCGGCACAGGCCATCATCGCCCGTTTCCCCAGAACCCTGGCTGACCAGCTGGGGCTGGATCCCGCCAGCCTGGCGGATCAGCTGGAGCAGCTCCACGAGCAGGGCAACGCCCTTGCCGATTTGCTGACCCAGTAGATGTACGACGGCCGATCAGCAGGAGCCGGATCCCCGTCTCATTCTGGCGGATCAGCTCGAACAGCTGCACGAACAGGGCAACGCCCTGGCCGATTTGCTGACCCAATCGCGTCACGGCAGACCGCCCAGCCAAGCCGGAAGCACCGTCTCATTCTGGCCGGTTGTCACATACACACGCCCATGGACGGGATAAGATGGCCTGCGCCCATCCCCCATTCCTGAGCCTCTCTGACACAGTAGATACCATGACCCATCCCTTCCTGTTTCACCCCCAGGCGGCACCCTGGTTCAAAGAGAGTGCCGACACCCTGCAGCTCACCCTGTTCAGCGAGCTGGACGCCCCCATCCGCGAGGTGTGGCTGCGCCACGAGCCGGACAACGAGGAGTATCTGGTCGCCATGACGCCGGTCGCCACCCGGGACAGGCTTCAGGTCTGGCAGGTCGAACTGCCGCTGGCCAGGGGGCAGGAGATCCACCTCTACTGCTTCAAGTGCCTCACCGACGAGGAGCAGTGGTGGCTGCACGGGGCAGGCGTCAGTGCCGCCATGCCGCCGCGGGAGCAGCATTTCCGCTTCAACAGCCATCACCAGCCCCCGGCCTGGGTGCAGGATCAGGTGTTCTACCAGATCTTCCCCGACCGCTTCTGCAACGGCGACCCGTCGCTGAGCGTCAAGCATCACGAGTACGAGTACAGGGGCAAGGCGGTCATCAGCAAGGCCTGGGGCGAGCCGGTCAGCCGCCACGAAGAGGGGCACGGCGCCTGTGAATTCTACGGCGGGGATCTGGCGGGCATCGACGCCAAACTGCACTACCTGCAATCCCTGGGGGTGACGGCGCTCTACCTCAACCCTATCTTCGATTCGCCGAGCAACCACAAGTACGACACCCAGGACTACTTCAAGGTGGATGCGCACCTCGGTACCAATGCCCAGTTTGCCGAGCTGACCCGCAACCTGCACCAGCGCGGCATGAGGATCATCCTGGATGCGGTGGTCAACCACACCTCCACCGAGCACCCCTGGTTCTGCCCGCCGCTGGGCGCCCAGAGCAACCCGGACTCCCCCTGGCGCAGCTTCTACACCTTCGATCAAGAAGGGGATTATGTTAGCTGGAAAGGGATCCGCAGCCTGCCCAAGCTGGATTTCTCAAGTGAACAGGTGCAGGACGCCGTTTATCGGGCAGACAACGCCATTCTGCGCTACTGGATGCGTGCCCCCTATCAGATCGATGGCTGGCGCTTCGACGTCATCCACATGCTGGGGGAGCGGGGCACTGCCGAGGGCAATCGCGGCCATGTGCGCGCCATTCGCGGCGCGGTGAAGCAGGAGAATCCGGACGCCTACGTCCTCGGCGAGCACTTCTTCGAGGCGAGCCAGTGGCTGCAGGGGGATCAGGAGGACGGCGCGATGAACTACTACGGCTTCGCCCACCCCATCCGCGCCTTCCTGGCGGGGCAGGACATCGCCTATCACCCCATCAAGATCAGCGCCACCGAGCTGGATCACTGGCTCAAGCTGGCGCGGGCCCATATTCCGTTCAAGAACCAGCTGGCCCAGTTCAACCTGCTGGACAGCCACGACACCGCCCGCTTCCTGCACCTGCTGGGGGAAGACAAGCAGCGGATGCGACTCGCCGCCACCCTGCTCATCACCTACATCGGTGTGCCCTCGATCTACTACGGCGACGAGGTGGGGCTCTCCGGCGGCAACGACCCGGACTGCCGCCGCTGCTTCCCCTGGGATACCACCGACTGGGATCACGTGCTGCACGACCACTATCGCCGCCTGATCCAGCTGCGCCGCCAGCGCCCGGCCCTGCGTCGGGGAGACATCCAGACCCTCTACGCCGGCCCCCACAGCTATGTGTTCGCCCGTACCCTGCAAAGCGATCAGGTGGTGGTCGCCTGCAACCGCCACCCCACGGAGCCGCGCACCATCAGCCTGCCCCTGTGGCAGACCGCCAGCCCCGCCAGCCGCTTCACCGACGCCTTCAACGGCGACAAGTTCGAGGTGGTGCAGGGGGAGGTGCAGCTCACGATCCCGGCCAACTCCGCCAGGGTACTGCTGTCGAGCTAGGGATAGCGGCAATAGAAAACCGGCGCTCGGGGCGCCGGTTTTTATGCCTGCATCCCCCGAAGTGGCGGATGCTGCCTCATCGCTGTTTTTCGATCCGATAGCCCTACGCCGCCATGTGTGATGCGACGAATACATCAAACATCATCTCTTCATCAGTAGTTGATGCTGACATAGGGGACTTCGGTCACATCCCACGCCTGCTTGAGGTAGACGGTGAGCACGAAGAAGAAGTTGGCCAGCAGGTTGGCGAAGCGATAGAGGATGGGATCGAAGCGCACGCCGCTCTCTTCCAGGCGTACCAGCAGACGCACCACCTTCTTGCTGCCACAGCGGCACAGGTGCAGGGTGGGAATGGGCTGGGGCCCCTGGGGCAGCACGAAGCCGGTCACCCGGCCGCGACTCGCCTCGTTGTAGTGATCGTACCGTCCCTTCAGCCAGTCCAGATCCTCCTCGAAGATGCCGAGCCGTCCCCGCACCGAGCCGTTGAGGTTGTAGATGAGCCGCTGCAGGGTCGCCAGATCCGCCATCACGGGCTGGGTATCCTCATCCGGTATCAGATGAGAGAGCACGGCCCCCACCTGGCAGCAGAGCTCGTCGGTGGCGATCTCGTAGTCGCACTGGAACTGGGTTTCGAAGATGAAGGGGTAGCAGAGCTCGCGCTTGTCTCTTGGCTTCTTGGGGTTCATGGCATCGCCGGGCTGGGGAAAAGGGCAGTGTGCCAGCCCGGGGACGGGCTGGCAAACACCCTGCCCCCGCCAGCATCACGGGGGCGTCGCCAGACTAGCCGGTCGCCATCTGCTGGCCAAGCAGCCGCATGGCCTCCAGCATCCGCTGGTTGAAGCCCATGAAGCCTGCCCCCTGGGTCGCCCCGTCCTGACCCCGCGCCGCCAGCACGGTGGGCGTCAGCGCCTCCTGCTGGGAAGGGGCCAGCAGGGCATCGGCCTGCTGCTGCAACCGGCTGAGCCTCGGCAGGTAGTCCGCCAGGGGCTTGAGGCTCTCCTGCAGGGAACTGGCCCCCTGGTAGGTCTGACTCAACTTGGCCGATTGCTTGAGCTTGAGGGAGTAGGAGACCAGCTGGCTGTCATCCAGTTGCAGCCCGCTCAGCCCGTCCGCCAGGGTCTTGCCGTCGCCCCCCTTGAAGAACTGCCCGGCCAGCTCGTCCAGCCCCTTGACCAGGGTGCCGATGGCATCCATCTCGGCACTGTCGAGATCCCCCTCCAGGGAGAAGTCGAAGCTCTGGCTCGACTTGAGGCTGAACTGGCTGCCACCCCCATCGCTCTGGGACTTGAACTGCCAGCTGTCGCTGAAGCGCAGCATCACCTTGTCCCCGTCCCGGGTCTCGATCTCGAGGAGGGCCTGCTGGTGGCTGGCCATCCTGGCATCCCCCAGATCCGTGGTCGACACCTTGCCGAAGAACTCCTTCTCGAACTCGTCGAGCCCCTTCTGGATCATCTTGTAGCTCTGATCCATGCCGGTCTTGATGTCCTCGTTGTCCGCCCAGTCACCGAGCTGCTTCCTGGCGTCACCGAAGCCCTTGTCCACCCCCTTGCGGGCCTGCTCCATCATCTTGGTCAGGTCGTCGTCGGACTTGCCGTCCGCACGGGCCGCGCCTATCCGCCCGGTGACGAACTGCAACACGTTGTCCGCCACCGACTGGAAATCGAACAGGGTCTCCGGAGTAACCTCCTGGGGCTCCTGCACCTTGGGTGCCTTGTAGCCCTGGCCGTTGATCTCCAGCGCAAATTGCAGCGCCTGCTGGATCAGCACCTGGGCCCATTTCGGGGGCTTGTTCAGGGAGACCTCATCCCCCTTGTCCGCCGTCTTCGACTCCGTCTGTTGAGGCGATTTGGGAGCAATGCCCACTCCCTTGGGTTGGGCTGCGCCCATGCCATCAATTTGCATCATTACTCTCCCGCCTATAGTGGTGGATCGGTTATCGGCCCGACTGGCCACTTCTTGACCACAAAAAACTTGGACAATCCGCAACGGCCTTTTAAAATCCCCACCCTTTGGTTGGCTGCGGCCTTCCCCCGGTCTTTCCCCGGCTCAGCCCGGTGCATGCGAGGTATCCATGACTCAATCCCAGCCCTCTTCCGCCGACGCCCAGGGCAGACGGACTCCTGCCGACTACCAGGCCCAGCTCGACGAGAAGCGCGATCGCCTCACCCAGCTGTTCGCCCCCTTCAATCCGCCCGCGCTGGAGCTGCACGCCTCTCCCGCCGAGCACTACCGGATGCGCGCCGAGTTCCGCATCTGGCACGAGGGGGATGACCTCTTCCACTGCATGTATGCACCGGCCACCAAGGAGATCATCCGGGTCGACAGCTTCCCCACCGCCAGCCTGCTCATCAACCGGCTGATGCCTGTGCTGCTGGCCGGGCTGCGCCCGCACCCCGTGCTGCGCAAGAAGCTGTTCCAGATCGACTACCTCTCTACCCAGTCCGGCCAGATCTGCGTCAGCCTGCTCTACCACCGCAAGCTGGAGAACGAGTGGCAGCCGGCCGCCGAGGCGCTGCAGGCCGACCTGCGTGCCAAGGGGTTCGAGCTGCAACTGATTGGCCGCGCCCACAAGCAGAAGATCTGCCTCGGGGATGACTTCGTCATCGAACGCCTGACCGTGCAGGGGCGCGAGCTGGTCTACAAACAGGTGGAAAACAGCTTCACCCAGCCCAACGCCGCCATCAACGAGCAGATGCTGGGCTGGGCCCTGGACGTGACCAAAGAGAGCGAGGGGGACCTGCTGGAGCTCTACTGCGGCAACGGCAACTTCTCCATCGCTCTGGCGCAGAACTTTCGCAAGGTGCTGGCCACCGAGATCGCCAAGCCGAGCGTGGACTCCGCCCAGTTCAACATCGCCGCCAACGGTGTCGACAACCTGATCATCCTGCGCATGTCGGCGGAGGAGTTCACCATGGCGATGCGCGGTGAGCGGGAGTTCAACCGCCTCAAGGGGGTCGATCTTGGCGCCTACCGGTGCAACACCATCTTCGTCGACCCGCCCCGGGCCGGTCTGGACGACGCCACCGTCAAGCTGGTGCAGGATTACGACAACATCCTCTACATCTCCTGCAACCCCGAGACACTGCAGGCCAACATGGCCGTGCTCGGTGAAACCCACGAGATCGCCCGCTTCGCCCTGTTCGACCAGTTCCCCTGGACCCACCACATGGAAGCCGGGGTGTACCTGAAGCGCAAGGGCGGCTGATCCGGGCTGTTCCCCGGCTGCTCCATGGCAGCCGGAGCCGCTATGGCCACTGAAGGGCACGGATCCTGCCTCATCGCGCTGCCCCGACCCGCCACGGGACAAGTGGGGGCGGCCCGATACCAACCGATTCATCCTGTCCCCCCTTCTCCCCCGGGAGAAGGGGCAAAAACCCCCGCATTGATTAGTTATCCCGGTGCAGAGCGCGGACGCAGCCGTTATGCTGGCGACACGTCCACTCACGCCATGACCGGGGAACCACGCCACCATGCCACGCGTTCTGTTTGTTGAAGACGATCCCGAGATAGGCCAGCTCATCAGCAGCTGGCTCGGTCGCCACGACATCGAGGTGCTGCTGGAGACCCGGGGTGACCGGGCACTCGACAGGGCCCTGGCCGAGCAGCCGGATCTGGTGCTGCTCGACATCATGCTGCCGGGGCAGGATGGCCTCTCCCTGTGCCGGGATCTGCGCCCGCGCTTTGCCGGCCCCATCGTCATGCTCACTTCGCTCGACAGCGACATGAACCAGATCCTGAGCCTGGAGCTGGGGGCCAACGACTACATCCTCAAGACCACGCCCCCCCCGGTGCTGCTGGCCCGGCTACGAGTCCAGTTTCGCCAGCAGGGGCAGAGCCAGCAGGCCGTGGTCCCCGCCGCCCCGCCCCAGCGCCTGCAGTTCGGCCGCCTCCAGATAGACGGCCCGGGTCGGGACGTGCGCCTCGATGGGGAGAGCATTCCCCTCTCCACCGCCGATTTCGACCTCCTGTGGGAGCTGGCCTGCCACGCGGGCCAGATCCTGGGGCGGGAGGCGCTGTTTCGCAGCCTGCGGGGGCGCGACTACGACGGCCAGGATCGCAGCATGGACGTGGCCATCTCCCGTCTGCGCCGCCGGCTCGGGGATGACAGCAACAACCCGACCCGCATCAAGACGGTGCGCCAAAAGGGTTATCTACTCGTACCCCAAGCTTGGGAATGAGCTGGTGTCTCACACGCCTGCACACCAGAAGCCAGGGAATGACAGCAACAACTCGATCTGGATCAAGACGGTGCGCCAGAAAGGTTACCTGCTGGTGCCCCAGGCCTGGGAATAAGCCCCGCCGAATGACCTTGATGCACTCAGCCTTCTCCCCTTGCGGGAGAAGGGTTGGGGATGAGGGGCAACAAGGCAATGCCCAGACGCAATCCAGGCAAGAGGAGAGCCCCGATGCGACGCCTGTTTATCCAGTTCTATCTGCTGCTGATAGGCTGCTTCACCCTCGCCATTCTGCTCATCGGGCTGGTCTATCAGGTCAGTGCAGAGCGGGCGGGGGACCGTTATCTGGAGCGGATGATGCAAGGCTCCCTCGGCCTGCTCACTGGCGAGCTGGCCCGGCTGCCGCCGGAACACTGGGCCACCCGCACCGGCGAGCAGAGCCGCCAGCTCAATCTGCCGCTGCAGATCGGCGTCCTCGCCAACCAGCCCCTGGCCAGCGAGGATCAGGCCTTCCTCGAGGTGGGCAACATCGTCATCGTCGAAGAGGATGACACCTTCCTGCAGCGCATCCCGAACACCGACAAGGTGCTGATCGTCGGTCCCGTCCCCTACCTCTCCTACCTGCACGAACTGCACTGGGTGGACGTGGGGCTGCTGCTGCTCATCGGCCTTTCCCTCGGCCTGCCCATCCTGCTCTGGCTGCGCCCCCACTGGCGCGGCCTGCAACAGCTCGAACAGACCGCCCGCCGGGTCGGCGACGGGGATCTCTCCTGTCGCACCGGTTTGCCGCCCGGCAGCAGCCTGGGCCGGGTCGGCCGCACCTTCGACCAGATGGCGGAGCAGTTGCAGGCCATGCTGGCCAGTCGCAAGCAGTTGACCGACGCCATCGCCCACGAGCTGCGCTCCCCCCTGGTGCGGCTGCGCTATCGCCTCGCCATGCTGGCCGAGCCTCCCTCACCCGAGGAGCAGCAGGGACTGGAGCGGGACCTCGGCGCCCTCGATGCCCTCATCGAGGAGATGCTCACCTATGCCAGGCTCGATCGCCCCGAACTGCCGCTGCAATGCAGCGATCTGGAGCTCGGCAGCTGGGCCGGCAGCCGCCTGGCCGACTGGCAGGCCCTGCGACCGGACAAGCGGCTCGACTTCGTGCGCCCGGCCATGGCTCTGCCCTGGCGCGGCGACACCCGATTGCTGGACCGGGCGCTGGAAAACCTCATCGGCAACGCCCTGCGCCATGCCACCAGCCAGGCAAGCCTCTGCATAGCGCGACAGGGGGACGACTATCTGCTGGAGGTCGCCGACGATGGCCCCGGCATCGATCCCGCGCTGGCCCCGCAAATCTTCGAGCCCTTCGTGCGCCTGGATCAGAGCCGGGACAGACGCACCGGCGGCGCCGGGCTGGGGTTGGCCATCGTGCGCAGCATCGCCCGCCACCACGGCGGCGAGGTGCAACTGCTGCCAAGCAGCAGCGGTGCCCGTTTCTGCCTGACCCTGCCCGTACATTTGGATACAAACCGTCACCAGTCGCTCACTGAACCGCAGGTCGAACAGCCCTAGGATGAAGTCATGGAGAAACGCTCCATGTCATCAAACCGAACGAGGAACTGGAATATGAACAAGCTGATCCCCCTGACTCTGGCCGCTGTCTTCGCCCTGACCTCCGGCTTCACCATGGCCGCCACCCCGACCAAGGCCGCCGCTCCCCACGCCACCCAGACCAAGGTCGTGAAAAAGCATCACAAGGCTGCCCACGCCAAGGCGCCGGCCGTCAAGGTTGCTCCCAAGACCAAGTAAGCTGCCCGCTTCCACCATGAAAAAGGGGCCCCCGACAGGGGGCCCCTTCTGTTTTTGCGCGCTTGCCGTGACTCAACCCAGCATGTAATCCCCTGGCAGTTCGATGCGGGCCACCCCGGAGGCAACCGCCGCCAGCGCCACGGCACGGGCAACCCGCGGCAGCAGGCGGGCATCCATGGGCTTGGGAATGACGTAATCCTTGCCGAAGGCGAGTTCACTCACGCCAGCGGCGGTCAGCACCTCGGCGGGCACCGGCTCCTTGGCCAGGGCGCGGATCGCCTCCACTGCCGCGATCTTCATGGCATCGTTGATGCGGCTGGCACGGGCGTCGAGGGCGCCGCGGAAGATGAAGGGAAAGCAGAGCACGTTGTTGATCTGGTTCGGGTAGTCCGAGCGGCCGGTTCCCATGATGAGATCCCCGCGTACTCCGTGAGCCAGGGCAGGCTTGATCTCGGGGTCCGGATTGGAGCAGGCGAAGATCACCGGGTTGGGGGCCATCAGGGCCACCGCCTCGGCGGGCAGTACGTCCGGGCCGGAGACGCCGACGAAGACGTCAGCCCCGTCGATCACCTCCATCAGGGTGCGCAGGGGGGTGTCGTTGGCGAAACGCTGCTTGTACTGGTTGAGATCGGTGCGGCCGCTGTGGATCACACCCTGGCGGTCCAGCATGAAGATGTTGTGCGGCGCAGCCCCGCACTTGATCAGCAGATCCATGCAGGCGGTGGCGGCGGCGCCGGCGCCCATGCAGACGATGCGGCTGGTGCCAATCTCCTTGCCCTGCACTTCCAGCGCGTTGAGCAGCCCGGCGGCGGTGACGATGGCGGTACCGTGCTGGTCATCGTGGAACACCGGGATGTCGCAGCGGGCGATCAGCGCCTCTTCAATCTCGAAGCACTCGGGGGCCTTGATGTCTTCCAGGTTGATGCCGCCGAAGGTGTCGGCGATGGCGGCCACCGTGTCGATGAACTGGGCGCTGGTCTCGTGCTTCACCTCGATGTCGATGGCGTCGATGCCGGCAAAGCGCTTGAACAGCAGGGCCTTGCCCTCCATCACCGGCTTGGAGGCCAGCGGGCCCAGATTGCCCAGCCCCAGGATGGCGGTGCCGTTGGAGATGACGGCCACCAGGTTGCCCTTGCCGGTGTAACGGTAGGCATCGGCCGGATTGGCGGCGATCTCGCGTACCGGTTCGGCTACGCCCGGGCTGTAGGCCAGCGCCAGATCGCGAGCGGTCTCGGCGGGCTTGGTGAGGGCGATGGCGATTTTGCCCGGAACGGGTTGGGCGTGGTAGTCGAGTGCCTGTTGGCGGAGATCGTGCTGCTGATCGGACATGGGGGACCCCGATACGGAAATGAATGAGTGATGCGTTGGCTCGCCAGCGGGCGAGGGCTGAGGATCATAAAGAAATCCCCCGCCCTTTCACAGCATAAAATATCGCTGGATAGCAATGACACGCTAGTCAGTAGCATGTCATGCCACCCATAATTACCCAATTAGTTATAGATTCGATTTCAATCCATGACTGGAATGCCGGCTTTTGCCTCTGCCTGCCGGGCGATGGCCTCCGTCATCCCCTGGAAGATGAAGAGGTGAAACGGCAGCATGGCAAGCCAGTAGGCCAGCCCCCAGGCCCCCTGCGGATGCCAGTGGGCCGTCACCCGCAGCCGGGTCAGGCCGGACTCCAGGGGCTGGATGTTGAACTCCAGCCGACCGACGCCGGGGGCCTTCATGTTGAACAACAGATCCAGCCTGCGTCCTTCATCCACCCCGAGGATCTGCCAGGAGTCCAGCATGTCCCCCTTCACGAAGCGATCCGGGTTGGTGCGCCCCCGGGTCCGGGCCGGGCCGCCGATCAGATGATCCATCCATTCGCGCACCACCCACAGCTCGTTCATGTAGAAGTAGCGCTGCTCACCCCCCAGTTGCTGCAACACCTGCCACACCACCTCGGGGGCGGCGAGGCAATCCGCCTCCCCGCTGGCGGTGCGGTCGTAGAAGCCATATTCGGGATGGCGCCAGCGCAGACCAAGGGGCGTCTCCTCCCCGTGCTGCTCGGCACCGAGCCTCTGCTCCAGCGCCAGGCTCTCCGCCAGCGCCTCGTCGAAGCTGAGCAGATGCTGGGGCAACAGGGCGCGCAAGGGGCCGTCATCCGCCGGGATGTCGTGCTTGAGCCCCCCCACCAGCGCCTTGGCGATGGGTTGGGGAACCGAGGTGGCGAACTGCAGCCACCAGGCGGAGAGCCGGGGGCTCAAAAAGGGGATCGGAATGATGGGGCAGCGTTTGCCGATATGGGCGGCGAATTTTTGGAGCTGCTGCTGGTAGCTGAGCAGCTCGGGGCCGGCCGCATTGAAGATCTGGCCATCCACCCCGTCGGCTTCCACCAGCCCGCCCAGATAGTGCAAGAGGTTGGAGAGGGCGATGGGGGGCGTGCGGGAACGCACCCACTTGGGCGTCACCATCATGGGCAGGTTGTACACCAGATCCCGCATCACCTCGAACGCCGCCGAGCCGGGGCCTATGATGATGCCGGCACGCAGCTCTACCGTGGGCACCCCTGCGCTGCGAAACAGCTCCCCACAGTAGCGCCGGGAGTTGAGGTGGCGACTGTTGCAGGGCTCGGGCTGGATGGCCCCGAGATAGACGATGCGGCGCACCCCGGCGGCACGGGCGGCGGCGGCGAAGTTTTTCACTCCCTGCTGCTCCAGCCGGTGAAAACCGGCCCCCGCCCCCATGGCGTGTACCAGATAGAAGACGGTGTCGACCCCCGCCAGCGCAGGGGGCAGGGTGGCAGGCTTGAGGCTGTCGGCGAGGCGAAACGCCACCCCCTCCGGCAGACGGCAGGGACGACGGGCCCCGGCGATGACCCTGTACCCCAGACCCTGCAGATGAGGCACCAGGTAGGATCCTATGTACCCGGCAGCTCCCATCACCAGACATGTGCGCATCGGCTCTTCTCCCTTGGTTGAGCCAACACCATAGGGCAAAGCGGGGAATTACAGAATGGCGGCCAATAAAAAAGGCACCCGATGGGCGCCTTTTTCAGAATTCTTCAGAAGCAAGATTACTTCTTGGAGGTCAAGCCACCGAAACGCTTGTTGAACTTGTCTACGCGGCCGCCGCTAGAAACTTCTTTCTGCTTGCCGGTGTAGAACGGGTGGCACTCGGAGCACACGTCCAGGTTCAGATCTTTACCGATGGTAGAGAAGGTGTTGATGACGTTACCGCAAGAGCACTTGGCGGTGATGGCTACATAGTCAGGATGGATACCAGCTTTCATGGACAACCTCAATTATCAGGCCGTGTCGCCATCCGATCTCTTGTCGGACACCACACGATTGTTGAACACAGTTTCAAAGGCTGCGAATAATATAGGAAACGCCTGAGATCAGGCAAGTGGCTTCGCAGAAAAAATAGGCAACCCCTGGTGAATTCTTCCCAAACGCTGGATCTGGTTCGTGTGGCTGTGCCGGTGCCGTTACGCCGTCATTTCGACTATCTCTCTCCCCTGCCCTTGCCTGCCCCCGGTTGCCGGGTCGAGATCCCGTTCGGCCCGCAGACCCTGGTTGGTCTGGTGGTGGATCACCCGACCGAGAGCCAGGTCCCCCGCAACAAATTAAAACCCTTGAAGAGGGTGCTCGACAGCTCCCCCGTGCTGGGGCCCGACATTCTGGCGCTGATGGCCTGGAGCGCCGGTTACTACCAGCATCCGCTGGGGGAAGTGCTGCCCCATGCCCTGCCGGTGCTGGTGCGCAAGGGTGAGCCCGCCGCCTATCGGGAGCTGGAGTTCTGGTTTGCCACCGAGGCCGGCATGGCCATCGACCTCAACGAGCTCAAACGGGCGGCCAAGCAGCAGCAGGCCCTCGCCTTGCTGCGCAAGGGGCCGCAGACCCCCTCCGCCCTCAAACAGGAGGAGATCCAGAGCGCGGCCCTCACCGCGCTGGAGAAGAAGGGACTGCTGGAGAAGCGCTCGCTGGAGCCGAGCCATGATGGCGACTGGGCCACCCGCTTCGAGCCGGGTGAGGGGCTGCGCCTCAACGGCGAGCAGGCGCTGGCGGTGGCCGCCGTCACCAGCCAGAGCAACAAGTTCGGAGCCTTCCTGCTGGACGGCATCACGGGCTCCGGCAAGACCGAGGTTTACCTCAGCATCCTCGAGCCCCTGCTCAAGGCGGGCAAGCAGGCGCTGGTGATGGTGCCGGAAATCGGCCTCACCCCCCAGACCATCAACCGCTTTCGCCGCCGCTTCAACGTGCCCGTGGTGGCGATGAACTCCGCCATGAACGACAGGGAGCGGCTCGATGCCTGGCTCGCCTGCCGCGACGGTGGTGCCGCCATTCTGATCGGCACCCGATCCGCGGTGTTCACGCCGTTCAAGGACCTCGGCATCATCATCATCGACGAGGAGCACGACGGCTCCTTCAAGCAACAGGACGGCTTTCGCTACCACGCGCGGGATCTGGCGGTGATGCGGGCCCATCGCGCCGGCATTCCCATCCTACTTGGATCTGCCACCCCGTCGCTGGAGACGCTGCACAACGCCCGCAGCGGCAAGTATCACCACCTCACTCTCACTCGCCGCGCCGGCAACGCCCAGACCGCTCGCCAGGTGATCCTGGACATCAAGAACGTGCGGCTGCAGGCGGGGCTCTCCCCCCAGCTGGAACAGCTGATGGCCGAGCATCTGGCAGCGGGCAACCAGGTAATGCTGTTTCTCAACCGCCGCGGCTATGCGCCGGCACTCATCTGCCACCAGTGCGGCTGGAGTGCCGCCTGCGAGCGCTGTGACGCCTGGTACACCTGGCACCAGGCCGGGCGACGGCTGCACTGCCACCACTGCGACAGCGTGCGCCCTCTGCCCCATCACTGCCCAGAGTGCGGCAGCAGCGAGTTGATCGGATCCGGGGTCGGCACAGAGCAGCTGGAGCAGCTGCTTGGCACCGTTTTTCCCCAATATCCGGTGGTGCGCATCGACCGGGACAACACCCGCCGCAAGGGGGAGCTGGAGACGCACCTCGGCGACATCAAGGCGGGCAAGTACAAGATCCTGATCGGCACCCAGATGCTGGCCAAGGGCCACCACTTCCCCGACGTGACGCTAGTGGGCCTGCTGGACGTGGATGGCGCCCTGTTCAGCGCCGATTTTCGCGCCGCCGAGAAGCTGGCCCAGCTCTACACCCAGGTGGCGGGCCGGGCTGGTCGCGCCAGCAAACCGGGGCTGGTGGTGCTGCAGAGCCACCATCCCGAACACGCTCTGCTGCAGGATCTGACCCAGAACGGCTATGGCCACTTCGCCGACACGGCGCTGAAAGAGCGCCGCCTGCTGGGGCTGCCACCGTTCAGCCATCAGGGACTGTTCCGGGCCGAGGCCAACGGCCGCGACGAGGTACAGCTGTTCCTCAGTCGTCTCGCCGATACCCTGCGCAGCGCCCGCTATCCCCAGGTGCAGGTGCTGGGGCCCATCAGCGGCTTCATGGAGCGCAAGGCGGGCAAGTTTCGCATGCAGCTGCTGGTGCAGGGGCCCAGCCGGGCACCGCTGGCCCAGCTGCTCGACTGGGCGGTGAAGGAGCTGGAGGGGTGGCCCGAGACCAAGCGGGTGCGCTGGAGTCTGGATATCGACCCCACGGAACTGAACTAGCGCGGCTCTGCCAGCACGGCCTCCGCCAACACCCTGGCCTGTTCCAGAGCCAGAGGCTGCTGATAGCTGTGGGCCATCACCACGGCCCCTTCCAGCAGCAGGCATAACCCGGTGGCCTGCACCTCGGTGCATTCGAGGGCCTCCCTGACCCAGTTCAGCAACGCACGCTTGTGGGCCACCACCAGCTTGCGCACCGGGTGGCGAGGATCGGAGAACTCGGCGCTCGCGTTGATGAAGTTGCAGCCGTAGAAGTCGCGGCGGCCAAACCAGTCTGCAAAGCCATCGAGCAGCGCCAGCAACCTGGCCTCCCGCCCCGACACCCCATCCATCCTGGCATCGAGCAGGGCAAAGAACTCCGCATCCCGTGCCATCAGCACGGCTTCGATCAAGGCATCCTTGGTGGGGAAGTGGCGATAGAGGGTGCGTTTGGTACTGCCCGCCTCGGCCCAGATGCGATCGATGCCGGTGGCGTGAAAGCCGTGACGATTGAACAGCCGATAGGCTGTCGTCATCAGCTGTTGCCGTTTTTCGCTCATGGTGAATTTCCTCTTGAAGTACACCGATCTGTCTACCTAATGTCGCAGGCTGGATCAAGTGATCCGGCACAGACAAGGAGACAGGAGATGGAAACAAGACGATGGCGAAGTGCCTGGCTGGCAGGGCTCGGTGCCTGCCTCAATGCTGTTCAGATAAGCACTTTTTTGACTGATTATTCATAAATTGGATTTGAGTTGAGGGGGCAAGGCTGTGTCCAGTCGATCTTCCTCCAGCCTTTATCCAGCGGGGCTTGCAATAGAAAGAGGGAGGCATCATGCCTCCCTCGATTTTTTGTCCTGATACTACGTGGACTGGAACTCAAATTCTCTTAAGTGAACAGCATTGCGGTGCCTGCCTGGCCATAATGTTGCTCGGCTGGCTGGACATGAGCTGGCAGTCAACCCTGTTGATGGCACCGTTCGGGGCAAGCTGTGTGCTGCTCTTCTCACTGCCGGACAGTCCGCTGGCCCGTCCGCAGAACGTGCTGGGAGGCCACCTGTTATCGGCCACCGTGGGTTTGGTGGTGCAATTGCTCCCGCTACCGATGGAACTCAAGCTGGCGCTGGGTGTGGGCCTGTCCATTGCACTCATGCAGGGACTGGGGCTGATCCACCCCCCCGCCGGAGCCAATCCACTGTTGATCCTGCTCACCACCCAGTCCTGGCCTTTCCTCTGGCAAACAGTGCTGCCCGGCGCCTTGCTGCTGATCATGGTGAGTCATTGCGCCAAGCGGCTGCAAACGTCACGGCTCACACCCACATAAACAACGAGGGGGCCAAGGCCCCCTCGTTGTTTAATAGCAAGGCAAAGATGGCTTATTCGGCGACCTGGGAGACCCCGGTCAGGCGCACCTCGACCCGGCGATCCGGGGCCAGGCAGGCGATCATCTGCGCCTTGGCGCCATCAGGGCAGCTGCCCCCGGTCACGGGCGAAGACTCTCCCCGCCCTTCGGCACGCACCTTGTCGGCAAACAATCCCTTGGCGATGAGATAATCCGCCACCGTGCGGGCACGCTGTTCGGAGAGGGACTGGTTGTAGGCCTCCGAGCCGATGCGGTCGGTATGACCGATCACCGTCGCCACCCCGTCTTTCGGATTGGCCGCCAGGATCTGGGCAAACAGGTTGTCGAGGGCCTGGCTGGCGGCTGGCTTCAGGGTCGCCTTGTTGAACTCGAACAGCACATCGGAATCCAGGCTGAACTGTTTCTCCACCAGCACGGGGGCCGGGGCGGGCGCAGGTTCGGGCGCAGGCGTTGGTGCCACCGGCTCGTCGCCGATCTGGCCGAAGCGATAGAGCATGCCGACCGACAGCAGGCCGTTGTCCATCTCGATGCCTGACTCGTCGAGGGAAGTCTTGCCAAGGGGGGTGGTGTACTGGTATTCGAGGCGGGCGGCCCAATCCTTGTCGATGGCGTATTCGACCCCCAGCGCCCCGACAAAGGCGGCACCATGATATTTGTTGCCCTCATGGGATTCGGAGAGGCTGCTGGTGCCATCGCTGGCCCTGACGTTGAGTGAGCTCTCGGTCCAGGCATAGGCCCCCCCGAGACGGCCGTAGATATCCAGTGCCGAGGTTGCAGGCAGGATGATCTTCATGGTGGCCTGCACCATCTGGGCCTTGGCCTCGCCATCGAGTGCGAAATCAACCCCGTTGCCCGAGTAGTGCTTGTCCACCTGATACTTGCCGAGCCAGTCATAGCCGAGCTCAATCGCCACGTTTCTGTTTACCTGATAACCGGCAAACAGCCCCAGACCGAGATCATCGCTGTTCTCGTTCACCTTGGTCGCATCGAACAGCTCTTCGACCTGAGCGTTGTAATCCACCCCGTAATAATTTGACCAGCCGGCCTTGCCGCCGACATACCAGGTGTTGTCCTGGGCGGCAGCCTGCACCGTCCCTGTTGCCATCAAAGCGCCGATCAGGACGGCGAGCATAGATCTGTTCATGGATGAGCCCCTGCAATGAATTGTTATGACGCGGCTGCGTCTCTCTTCCCTGACGGGGCCCTGAACCCAAGCCCCGCATTCAGATTATCCCATCTGCAACCAGCCTCAAACGACCAGGGACTCAGGAGTGTGATATTGGCGACATTATCGGCCACCGTGCCCCCAATCATGGGGGCCGGCGCGTTGCCCATAAAAAAACGAAGAGCCGGGCTCTTCGTTTTTCATCTGGCAAGGGGATGGCTCCCCGCTCACTGACTGCCCTGGCTCGCCAGGAACAGGCGGTAGGCGGGATCCTCGCTCACCTCTTTCCAGCCGTAGCCAATCTCGTGCAGGTAGTCGTGGAAAGCCGCCACGTCCTCGTCCGGCAGCTCGAAGGCGCAGAGCACCCGTCCGTAGTCGGCGCCGTGGTTGCGGTAGTGGAACAGGCTGATGTTCCAGCGACAGCCCAGGGTCTCGAGGAAGCGCATCAGGGCCCCCGGCTGCTCCGGGAACTTGAAGCTGTAGAGGCGTTCACCGAGGGGCCGGGCCGGGCGGCCGCCAATCATGTAGCGCACGTGGTTCTTGGCCAGCTCGCTCTCGGTCATGTTGACCACCGGATAACCGTTGCCGCCGAGTTGATCGATGATCTGGCCCAGCTCCTCGTCACCGCCGGTGAGGCGCACCGAGACGAACAGCGACGCCTGCTCGGCATCGGCGTAGCGGTAGTTGAACTCGGTCACCATGCGGGGCCCCAGCTGACGGCAGAAGTCGAGGAAGGCCCCCTTGCGCTCGGGGATGGTCACCGCCAGCATGCCCTCGCGCTTCTCGCCGATCTCGCAGCGCTCCGACACGTAACGCAGGCTGTGGAAGTTGACGTTGGCGCCGGACAGAATGGCCGCCATCCGCCCCCCTTTCACCTGCTCTCGCTCGCTGTAGGCCTTGAGGCCCGCCAGGGACAAGGCCCCTGACGGCTCGGCGATGGCGCGGCAGTCATCGAAGATGTCTTTCAGGGCGGCGCAGATCTGGTCGTTGGAGACGGTCACCACCTCGTCCAGATACTGGTTGCACAGCCGGAAGGTCTCCTCGCCGATGCGCTTGACCGCCACCCCGTCCGCAAACAGGGAGACCCGGTCCAGATTGACCGGCTCGCCAGCCGCCAGCGCCGCCTTGAGGCAGGCGGACCCATCCGCCTCCACCCCGATCACCTTCACATCCGGCAGCAGCTGCTTGATGTAGACCGCCACCCCGGCGGCCAGGCCGCCGCCGCCCACCGGCACGAAGACGTGGGTGAGGTGGGTATCCTGCTCCAGCAGCTCCTTGCCGATGGTGCCCTGGCCCGCGATCACCTCGACGTCGTCGAACGGCGGGATCAGGGTGTAGCCCTCCAACTCGGCGAGTCGGCGGCTCTCGCCGTAGGCCTCATCGAAGCTGTTGCCAAACAGCATGACGTTGCCGCCCTGACGGCGCACCGCGTCGATCTTGATGTCCGGCGTGGTCTTGGGCATCACGATGATCGCCTTGATGCCGAGCTTGGCGGCCGACAGGGCGACCCCCTGGGCGTGGTTGCCGGCAGAGGCGGCGATGACGCCGCGTTCTTTCTGCTCCTGGGTCAGGGTGGCGATCTTGTGGTAGGCGCCGCGCAGCTTGAAGGAGTGAACCGGTTGCAAATCCTCCCGCTTCAGGCTGACGTGATTGCCGAGCCGCTCGGAGAGTTTCTTCAGGGTTTGCAAAGGGGTGACCCTCGCCGCCTCGTAGACGGGGGAGAGCAGTACCTTGCGTAGATAATCCGCCGCAGAGACCATGGTTTATACCCCCGTCTCGTGGCGAAGGGCGCGCAATGCGCCCATATCATGACAGTTCATTCTCTCACTCCCCCAGCAGGGTGCGATCGCGCACCGCGCCCTTGTCGGCGCTGGTGGCGAACATGGCGTAGGCGCGCAGGGCAAAGGAGACCTCGCGCTGACGATCGACCGGCTTCCAGCCACGGGCAGAGACGGCGGCGCGACGAGCAGCCAGCACGCTGTCTGCCACCTCCAGCACCATGCTGCGGGCTGGGATGTCGATGTTGATGATGTCGCCATCCTCCACCAGACCGATAGTGCCACCGGAGGCCGCCTCCGGGGAGACATGACCGATGGAGAGACCCGAGGTACCGCCGGAGAAGCGACCGTCGGTGATGAGGGCACACGCCTTGCCCAATCCCATGGACTTGAGATAGGTGGTGGGATAGAGCATCTCCTGCATGCCGGGGCCCCCTTTCGGGCCCTCGTAGCGGATCACCACCACTTCACCGGCTTTCACCGTGCCGTCCAGAATGCCGCTCACCGCGCTCTCCTGGCTCTCGAATACCCGGGCCGGGCCGCGGAAGGTGAGGTTCTCCTCGTCCACCCCGGCGGTCTTGACGATGGCCCCGTTGAGGGCGAGGTTGCCAGCGAGGACCGCCAGGCCACCTTCCTGGCTGTAGGCGTGATCGAAGGAGCGGATGCACCCCTCGGCGCGGTCCAGATCCAGCTCGGGCCAGCGGCAATCCTGACTGAACGCCTTGGTGGTACGGATGCCGGCAGGGCCTGCACGGTAGAAGTCGTGAACCCCCTTGTCATTGCTGCGGCTGACGTCATATTCGGCCAGCAGCTCCACCAGGGAAGTGCCCAGCACGTTGCGGGTATCCCCGTGCACCAGGCCCGCTTTTTCCAGCTGACCCAGGATGGCAACCACGCCGCCGGCGCGGTGCACGTCTTCCATGTGGTACTTCTGGGTGGAAGGCGCCACCTTGCACAGCTGGGGCACCTTGCGGGACATGCGGTCGATGTCGGACATGGTGAAGTCGACGCCCGCCTCCTGGGCTGCCGCCAGCAGGTGCAGCACGGTATTGGTGGAGCCGCCCATGGCGATGTCGAGCGCCATGGCGTTCTCGAACGCCGCCTTGGTGGCGATGTTGCGCGGCAGTGCCGAGGCATCGTCCTGCTCATACCAGCGCTTGGCCAGAGTGACGATGCGCTGGCCCGCCAGCTTGAACAGCTGCTCGCGATCGGCGTGGGTCGCCAGCAGGGAGCCGTTGCCCGGCTGGGAGAGACCCAGTGCCTCGGTCAGGCAGTTCATGGAGTTGGCGGTGAACATGCCGGAGCAGGAGCCGCAGGTGGGGCAGGCGCTGCGCTCGATCTGGTCGCTCTGGGCGTCGGAGACCTTGGGGTCGGCACCCTGGATCATGGCGTCCACCAGATCCAGCTTGATGATCTGGTCGGAAAGCTTGGTCTTGCCCGCTTCCATGGGTCCGCCGGAGACGAAGATCACCGGGATGTTGATGCGCAGGGCAGCCATCAGCATCCCCGGGGTGATCTTGTCGCAGTTGGAGATGCAGACCATGGCGTCGGCGCAGTGGGCGTTGACCATGTACTCCACCGAGTCGGCGATGAGCTCCCGGGACGGCAGGGAATAGAGCATGCCACCGTGGCCCATGGCGATGCCGTCATCCACGGCGATGGTGTTGAACTCCTTCGCGACCCCGCCAGCCGCCTCGATTTCGCGGGCGACCAGCTGGCCCAGATCCTTGAGGTGGACGTGGCCCGGCACGAACTGGGTGAAAGAGTTGACCACGGCGATGATGGGCTTGCCGAAATCCTGATCGGTCATGCCGGTGGCACGC
Source organism: Aeromonas sp. LsrichE-8G (assembly GCF_022869435.1). NCBI lineage: Bacteria > Pseudomonadati > Pseudomonadota > Gammaproteobacteria > Aeromonadales > Aeromonadaceae > Aeromonas > Aeromonas sp. LsrichE-8G. Next base: position 25,575 of record NZ_JALIHH010000043.1, on the reverse strand, counting down.
CAGAGGGCGCGGGCCCCGGCCATGTTACGTCCGTGGGTGGTGGTGGCGGATCTCAACTTCGGCATTGTCTCTACTCCCTGAATGCCCCTGGGGCGCATTGTCTTTCAACATGAATGTGTGATTCGCGGATCGGTAATCGATCCTGGTGAAGGCACCTCGGGGAGCCTTCACCGGAAGCGACTCGGGGAGGCGTGACGCCTCCCCGCTCTCATCAGTCGTTGACCGGCGTCAGCCAGCCCCACTTGTCTTCGGTCTTGCCGTTGAACAGGCCGAAGAAGGCGTTCTGCAACTGCTCGGTCACCGGGCCACGGCAACCGGCGCCCACCTTCATCCGATCCACCGAGCGCACCGGGGTCACCTCGGCCGCCGTGCCGGTCATGAAGATTTCGTCTGCGACGTACAGCGCTTCACGGGGCAGCGCCTGCTCGCGTACCTCGTAACCCAAGTCGCGCGCCAGCGTCATGATGGTGTCGCGGGTGATGCCGGGCAGGATGGCGGCGGTGGCGGGCGGGGTGAACAGCACGCCGTTCTTCACCAGAAACAGGTTCTCCCCCGCCCCTTCGCTCAGATAGCCGTTCACATCCAGCGCCAGCCCCTCGGCGAAGCCGTTGCGCTTGGCCTCGCGGCTGATGAGCTGGGAAGAGAGATAGTTGCCCCCCGCCTTGGCACCGGTCGGGATGGTGTTGGGAGCGAGCCGGTTCCAGGAGGTGACGCACACATCCACCCCGTTTTTCAGCCCCTCTTCTCCGAGGTAGGCGCCCCAGGGCAGGGCCGCGACCATGAGGTCGGCCTTGGCATCCAGCGGCGGATGCAGCCCCAGCCCCACGTTGCCGACAAAGGCCAGCGGGCGCAGGTAGCCGCTCTTCAGGCCGTTCTCGCGCACCACGGTGCGGCAGGCTTCATTCACTTCGGTCTCGCTGTAGGGGACGTCCATCCAGTAGATCTTGGCGGAGTCGAACAGGCGTCGGGTGTGCTCCTGCAGGCGAAAGATGCAGGTCCCCTTGGGAGTGTCATAGGCCCGCACCCCCTCGAACACCGAGGAGCCGTAGTGCAGGGCATGGCTCATGACATGCACCTGGGCATCCTGCCAGGGGACCAGCTTGCCGTTGAACCAGATGTATTGGGGGTGGGCGGCGGATTGGGAAGGCTGTGACATTGGCTTGGCTCCTTAAGCTCTGATCCGGGGTTGCTGTTCCAGTGCATCGACCCGGGAGACATCCACCAGCTTGACCAGCTGGCACCACAACTGCTGGATGGGACGTACCGATTCGACAGTAACCGTGATCCGCAGCTGTTGGCAATCCTGCTCCATGTTGAGGGCGCAGAGATTGAAACCGCGGTGACGGACCACCCGCAGCACCCGTTCCATCACTTCGGGTCTGGGTTGGGCATGGATTTCCAGGGTGCTGGTATTGAGCTGGTTCATGGGCGTTGCTCCATCATCTTGTGGTTGGCGACTCCTGGCGGAACCAGGGGCCAGACATTTTCTTCCTCTGAAATAGCCACATGCAGCAGATAGGCACTCTCGCTCGCCAGCAGGCGATCCAGTGCCGGACCTATCTCTTCCTTGCATGTGATGGTCTCGCCGGGAATGCCGAAGGCGGCAGCCAGGGCGACGAAATCGGGGTTGTCGGACAGATTGGTCTCGCTGTAGCGACCGTCGAAGAACAGCTCCTGCCATTGGCGCACCATGCCGAGGCGCTGGTTGTCCAGCAGCACCATCTTCACCTTTAGCCGGGCCCGGCGGATGGTGCCGAGCTCCTGCACGTTCATCATGAAGGAGCCGTCCCCGCTCACCAGCACCACCTCGTCATCGGGGCGCGACATCTTGGCGCCGATGGCGGCGGGCAGGCCGAAGCCCATGGTGCCGAGGCCGGCACTGGAGAGGTGGTTGCGCGGGCTGGTGAAACGCATGTGCTGGGCCACCCACATCTGGTGCTGACCCACGTCGCAGGCCACCACGCTGGTGTCAGGCAGCTGGCTTGAAAGCTCTTTGAGCAGAGCCGGGGCGTAGATGGCCTGACCCGGATGGTCGTAGCGGAAGGCGTATTCCCGAGCCATGGTGGCGCAGTGCTCGCGCCAGGGGTCGAGGGTCAGCGTCATCGCCAGGGCGGGCAGCACACGCTTGAGATCCGTGGTGATCCCCACATCGGCGGCGCGGCGCTTGCCGAACTCGGCGGCGTCCACATCCAGGTGGATCACCTTCGCCTCGGGGGCAAATTCCTCCAGCTTGCCGGTCACCCGATCATCGAAACGGGCGCCTACCACCACCAGCAGATCGCACTGCTGTACCGCCAGGTTGGCGGCCTTGGTACCGTGCATGCCGAGCATGCCCAGATAAACGGGGCTGTCGGGGTCGAGGGCACCTATCCCCTTGAGGGTGGTGACCGCCGGCATCCCCGTGGTGGCGGCAAAGTCGCGCAGCTGCTGCTCGGCATTGGCCATGCCCACCCCACCACCGACGTAGAGTACCGGACGCTCGGCACCGGCCAGCAGGGTGCGGGCGGCCGTCAGCTCGGCCTGATTCAGGGGCTCGGGTTCCTCCACGGCAAACAGCGGGCTTTGAGAAGGAACGGCGGCCAGCTGCACATCCTTGGGCAGGTCGATGAGCACGGGACCCGGACGCCCTTCGGTGGCGATGGCGAAGGCTTCGGCAATGACCCGTCCCAGATCCGCCGGGTCCGTCACCATGAAGGAGTGCTTGGTGCAGGAAAGGGACATGCCGAGCACGTCCACTTCCTGAAAGGCATCGGTACCGACGGCGGCGCAGGGCACCTGGCCGCTGATGGCCACCAGCGGTACCGAATCGAGCAGTGCCTCCGCGAGGCCGGTGACCAGGTTGGTGGCGCCGGGGCCAGAGGTAGCGATGCAGACCCCCACCTGACCGGAAGCGCGGGCATAACCCACCGCAGCCATGGCGGCACCCTGCTCGTGGCGGCAGAGCTGATGGGCCAGGCCACCGTCATACAGGGCGTCGTAGACCGGCATGATGGCTCCGCCCGGGTAACCAAACACCTGGGTCACACCCTGTTTCTTGAGAGCCTGTACCAAAAACTGCGCGCCGTTCATGTGGAAAATCCTGTCCTTTGGTCGAAAAAAAAACCCCCGGGCCGTGAGGCTCGGGGGTCGCTTGTTTCGTTCTGTCCGGTGGTGGGTCTATCCCTTGTTCCGTGCAGCCAAACGAGCCCCGAGCGGTGAGATAATAATCACCACTAGGACCACAATAATGCTGACGAAACGGGAGGCCATGTTCATAGTTACAACCGGAAATCCTGTGAAATGGGAGCGGAGCTTGCCGCGAATGGCTATTAGAACTAGCACGGTGATTTTTATTGGGCAAGCACTTTTTACCTGACAAGACTCTGATTTTGACTGCTCTGAAACCTGACGACTGGAACAAAAAACTAATAAAAAACGGTTAACCAGCATTTACATCAAACCAAGGACGGTATTTATGTCATTAGCTGTTGTTTATAGCCGTGCCAGCCTGGGGATAGCGGCGCCGCAAGTCACTGTGGAAGTGCACCTCTCCAACGGCCTGCCCGCCTTCAACATGGTGGGGTTGCCGGAAACCTCGGTGAAAGAGTCGCGGGATCGGGTGCGCAGCGCCCTGCTCAACGGCAATTTCGAATTTCCGGCCAAGCACATCACGGTCAACCTGGCCCCTGCGGATCTGCCCAAGGAGGGGGGCCGTTTCGACCTGGCCATCGCCATCGGCATTCTCGCAGCATCCAAGCAGATACCCGCAAAATACCTGCTCGATCACGAATTTTTAGGGGAATTGGCCCTGACGGGCGAGATCCGCCCCGTGCTTGGGGTGCTCCCCTCGGTGCTCGCCTGCCGCGACGCGGGGCGCACCCTGCTGGTCCCACGGGAGAACGGTCCGGAGGCTTCCCTCATACAGGATGCCGAGGTGCGCACCGCCCACCAGCTGCTGGCGGTCACCGCCTGGCTGGCGGGCCAGTACGAACTGCCGCTGCCGGAACCCCAGAGCGCGGAGACCCTGCCCGACGTGCCGGATCTGCAGGACGTGATCGGTCAGTCCCAGGCGAAGCGGGCGCTGGAGATCGCCGCCGCCGGCAGCCACAACCTGTTGTTCATCGGCCCCCCCCGGCACCGGCAAGAGCATGTTGGCCAGCCGTCTGCCCGGCATTCTGCCACCGCTGAGTGAACAGGAGGCGCAGCAGACCGCCGCCATTCACTCCATCGGCGGCCTCACCCCCCGCGCCGGCCACTGGCACCACAGGCCGTATCGCACGCCCCATCACAGTGCCTCGGCGGTGGCGCTGGTGGGCGGGGGTACCCATCCCAGGCCTGGCGAAATTTCCCTCGCCCACAACGGGGTACTGTTTCTGGATGAACTGCCGGAGTTCGAGCGCAAGGTGCTCGACTCCCTTCGCGAGCCGCTGGAGACCGGGCACATCACCATCAGTCGTGCCGCCCGCCAGGTGGATTTTCCCGCCCGCTTCCAACTGGTGGGTGCCATGAATCCCAGCCCCTGCGGCCATTATGGCGACGGCCAGACCCGCTCCAGCCCGGATCAGATCTTGCGCTATCTGGGCAAGCTCTCCGGCCCCTTTCTCGATCGGTTCGATCTGACGGTAGAGGTCCCGCTCTTGCCCAGGGGGAGCCTGACCGGCAAGGCGGAGCGGGGGGAATCGAGCCAGCAGATACGCGAACGGGTGCTGGGGGCGCGAGAGCGCATGCTGAGTCGCAGCGGAAAACTCAACAACCTGCTGGATAGTCGTGAAATCGAAGATGTTTGCAGATTATCGCCACAGGATGCCGAGTTTCTGGAGGGTGCCATCCAGAAGCTGGGGCTCAGCATCCGGGCCTGGCACCGCATCCTGCGGGTATCGCGCACCATCGCCGATCTGGCGGGACACGCCACTATCGAGAGAGCGCATCTGATCGAAGCCCTGGGCTATCGTGCCATGGATAGGCTGTTGTCACGGCTGCGCGGGGGCCAGTGAGCGGGGAAACGGCAGCAGCCACCTCCCGACCCGGAAAGGGCGCCACCATGGTCTAGTCGTGGGCCGGCTGATATTATGGCAACAGATCTGACCACTTGGTTGCCATCCACCGATACGAAGACGGATTCCACCATGCTCAACAAGCTGATAGAGCGACTGCGCGGCAGCCTCTCGACCCTGCTCTATTTCATCAACACCCTGTTCTGGTTTGTCCCCGTCCTGCTGCTTGGCCTCATCAAGCTGCTGCTGCCCTTCAAGGGGGCGCGACGTCTCTGCAACACCCTCCTGGACGGCTGCGCCACCCACTGGATAGGTTTTAACAATCTGATCCAGAAAACCATCATCAACACCCCTTTCGATGTGGTCGGAGTGGACAAAGGGCGCCGGAATGAGTGGTATATGGTGATTGCCAACCACCAATCCTGGGTCGACATACTGGTATTGCAGCGGATTTTTAATCAAAAAATCCCCTTCCTGAAGTTTTTCCTCAAGAAAGAACTGATTTGGGTACCTTTTCTCGGTCTGGCCTGGTGGGCGCTGGATTTCCCATTCATGCGGCGTTATTCCCGAAAATTTCTGGAAAAGCACCCACATCTGAGGGGAAAAGACATAGAAACCACGCGAAAGGCCTGTGCCAAATTCCGCCACATTCCGGTGAGCGTGATGAATTTCGTCGAGGGCACCCGCTTCACCGCCAGCAAGCACGACAAACAGGGCGCTCCCTATCGTCACCTGCTGCACCCGAGGGCGGGTGGCGTCGCCTTCACCCTGGCGGCCATGGGGGATCAGCTGCACAAACTGGTGGATGTCACCATCGCCTATCCAGGCGGCATCCCCAGCTACTGGGACTTCATGTGCGGTCGAGTCAGGGAGATCAAGGTTCGGGTCCGCTTTCTGCCGATCGAACGCAATCTGGTGGGGGATTACTTCAATGACCCCGAGTTCCAACAAGAGTTTCAGCAGTGGTTGAACGGGATCTGGTGCGAGAAAGACCAGACCCTGGGCCAGCTACTGGCGGACAAGACGCAGTAAGACACTCATGCTAAGCCTGCTCCCCGGCCCCCTGGTGCTGCTCATCAGCACCGGCCTGGCCATATTGTTTACCGCCCTGTGCGCCAGCCTGATCCTGCTGGTGTCCCTGGCCAAGCTGCTGCTCCCCGTGCCGGCCTTCGGTCGTGCCTGCAGTCGCCTCAACAACCGTTTCATGCGCCTGTGGCTCGGCTGCAACGCCCTGGTGATCCGCCTCACCACCCGCATCGACTGGCAGGTGGAGGACGACACCCGGCTACGCAAGGATGGCTGGTATCTCATCATCAGCAACCACCTGAGCTGGACCGACATCGTCGTGCTGGGCCATCTCTTCCGCGACCGGCTGCCGGTGCCCAAGTTCTTCATGAAGCACGAGCTCATCTACATCCCGCTGCTGGGGCTCGCCTGCTGGGGGCTGGACATGCCCTTTATGCGCCGCTATTCGAGAGAGTTTCTGCTGCGCAATCCGCACCTGCGGGGCAAGGACATCGAGACCACCCGCAACGCCTGCGAGAAGTTTCGCCACATCCCCACCACCGTCATCAACTTCGTGGAGGGGACCCGCTTCACCGAACAGAAGCGTGACGCCTCCCGCTCCCGCTTTCGCCACCTGATGCCGCCCAAGGCGGCCGGGCTCGCCTTCACCCTGGCGGCCATGGGCGATCAGTTCGACAGCCTGATCAACGTCACCATCAGCTACCCGGACAACACCGAGACCCCCTTCAAGGACTTCCTGATGGGGCGGATGAAGCGCATCCGGGTGCGGATCGAGGAGCTGCCGGTGGACGAGCAACTGGTAGGGGATTACTTCAACGACAAGCAGTTCAAGCGCGGCTTCCAGGAGTGGCTGAACCAGCGCTGGCAGGAGAAGGACGAAATACTGGAAGGCTGGCAGCGGGCTCAGGCGCCCATCCCATTGACCGCCAAGGAGAGCGCCGACGCCAGTTCGGGCAGCTGATCCTCGCTGAACACGGCGATGCCGTGGCGGCGCAGCAGGGCGGTGGTCTTGCCCTCGCCCGCCACCGAGACCCCTTCGAAGCGGCCGTTGTAGATACGGCCGCTGCCGCAGGAGGGGCTCCCCTCTTTCAGCAGGGCGAAGCGAATGCCCTGCTGCTGGCAGAGCGCCAGCGCCAGGGCGGCGCCGCGATCGAACTCGGTCGTCACATCCAGCCCGCTTTCGGTGACTACAGACTCACCCTGCCGCTCGGCGGGTGGTCGCGGGGTCGGCAGCCCCCCCGCCACCTCGGGACAGAAGGCCAGCACCCGCCCCTCCGCTCCCAGCGCCTGCAGCCAGTCGCTGACAATCCCCTTGCTCTGGCCGTCGTAACGCACTGGCTGCCCCAGCAGACAGGCGCTCACCAGCACCTTGTGCATTCCCGTCTCTCCCATGCTTTCACTTCCTGTGTGAGGTGCCAGTGCACCAGACCCGCTATGGGGCGACAATCCGGCTTTCGCAGACATCGGCTTATGCTTCCGCACCGTGCATCACCTGATCGAACATGACGCAACAGGGGGTCTCCAGCCGATAGAGGATAGCGGGACGTTGCTTGCCGGTGCGCTTGCGCCCTGTGTCCACCAGGATGTCGGCACGGTGGAGCCGCTTGCGAAAGGCGGCCGTGTTCATGGGGGTCTGCAGGACGATCTCGAACGCCCGTTGAACCTCGGAGAGGGTGAATTCCGCCCCCAGCAGATGCAGCGGCAGGGTGCTGTAACGGCTCTTGATGCGCAGCCGCTCCAGCCCCATGGCGACCAGCTTGCCGTGATCGAAGGCGAGTTGCAGGCCGGGCAGATCGTCCAGAGGATGCCAGCGACCGCGCACCGCCCCCCCATCGGGATCCGCCAGACAGAGATAGACGAGGGTGGTGGACCAGCCGCGGGGATCCCGCTCCAGGTTGCCGAGGGTACAGACCTGCTCGCTGTAGCAGTGCTCCAGCCCCCACTCTGCCAGCAGGCGATGGCGAGCCGCGTCCAGATCCCGATCCCGGGTCTCGTCGATGCGCAGGGCCGGCAACTGCCAGCAGTGGGCAAAGGGGGGGCGATCCCGGGTCTCGAGAAGCAGTTCGAGCCGCTCCTCGCGCAACCGCAGCACCACCATATCCAGACTCATTCTCGGCATCCTGGTCGACCTGCTCGCCTTCTAATAATGTTTGGTAGATAATATCACAAGAATATTATGTGCAGGAGTCACCCATGGGAACCATCGCCAGCCTGGATATTGATGCGCAGAAGGGGTTTACTCCGCTCTGTCCGAACGAGCTGCCCGTCGCAGGCGGGGATGATATTGTGGCGGCGCTCAACGCCCAGGCCGCCCTCGCCACCCTGCGAGTCGGCAGCAAGGACGCCCACCCCGCGAACGCTGCCTGGGTCGTGAGCGAGCCGGCCGCCATGCTGCAACCGCTGGATCTGCCCAACGCCGACCTCACCTGGCCGGCCCATTGCGTGCCGGGCACCCCTGGCTTCGAGCTGCTCGACGGCCTGCCCGCCCCCATCGACTACGACTTCTTCGTCTGGAAGGGGGTCGAGCCGGATCTGCACCCCTATGGCGCCTGCTACCACGACCTCGCCGAGCGTCGCAGCACCGGGCTCATCGAGTTCCTGCAGGCCCGCGGCGTCGCGACCGTGCTGGTCGGCGGCCTCGCCACCGACTACTGCGTCAAGACCAGCGTGCTGCAACTGCTCCGCGCCGGCTTCCGGGTCATCGTCCACCTCGATGCCTGCCGCGGCATCGCCCCCGAGACGATCGCCCAGGCCCGTGCCCAGATGATCGAGGCCGGCGCCGAGCTGGCCCAGACCCTGGCCGATGTACAACGCCTGCTGGACGCCTGATATGCCCCCGATCCTCAACAGCCTGCTCGACACCGATGCCTACAAGCTGCACATGCAGCAGGCTGTGTTCCATCGCTACCCGGATGCCGAGGTGGTGGCCGAATTCTACAGCCGCAACGAAGAGGATCTGCTGCCCATGATGGGCGAGATCGAGGAGCAGCTGCACCTCGCCGGCTCCCTGCGGCTGACCAGACCCGAGCTCGATTTTCTGGCCGAGCGCCCCTTCTTCACCCCGGATTATCTGGATCACCTGCGCCGCAAGCCGCTGGATGCCTCCCTGCTCAAGGTGTTCGAGCAGGATGGCCGCATCAATGTGCGGGTCGAAGGGCCCTGGCAGGACGTCATCCTGTGGGAGATCCCGGTGCTCGCCATCATCAGCGAGATGCGCAACCGCTTCCGCTACCCCCAGTTCGGCGTCAGCCAGGCACTGGAGCGGCTCGACCAGAAGATCGACAAGCTGGAACGGGAGCTGAGCCGGGAGGAGATGACCGAGTTCAACCTCATCGACTTCGGCACCCGCCGCCGCTTCTCCCATGCGGTGCAGGATGCCGTGGTGGGCCGCCTCCAGGATCGGCTGCCGGCGTTTCGCGGCACCAGCAACTACCAGCTGGCCCAGAAATACCGGCTGCCGGCGGTGGGCACCCAGGCCCACGAGTGGTTCCAGGCTCACCAGCAACTCGGCTTCCCGCTGGAACTCAGCCAGCGCGCGGCCCTCACCAGCTGGCTGGACGAGTTCACCAACCACCTCGGCATCGCCCTGACCGACTGCATCACCATGGATGCCTTCCTGCGCGACTTCGACTTCGAGCTGGCGAGCCGATATCAGGGGTTGCGCCACGACTCCGGTGACCCCGTGGTCTGGGGCGAGAAGGCCATCAGCCACTACCAGCGCCTCGGTATCGATCCCGCCACCAAGACGCTGGTCTTCTCCGACGGCCTCGACCTCGACAAGGCAGTCCGGCTGTTCCGCCACTTCAGTGGTCGCATCAACACCAGCTTCGGCATCGGCACCAAGCTCACCTGCGATCTGCCAGGCGTCACCCCGATGAACATCGTCTTCAAGCTGATGGAGTGCAACGGCGGCCCGGTCGCCAAGATCTCCGACAGCCCGGGCAAGACCCTGTGCCGGGACGCGGACTTCATCCGCAACCTCAAGCAGGCCTTCCACGTCGGGGTATAAGACGCCTTTTTGAGTGTCCCATCTTGCGCACTGCGCCGATGGCCCCCTACCATGACTCACCTGAAAGGTCCGGCCCCCGTCGGACCTTTCGCTTGTTCGAACGCCAGACCACAAGGAACCACTCATGACCTCCAGATGGATATTCGCCCTCACCACCCTGCTCGCCAGCCTGAGCGCCGTCGCCGCCGAACCGCTGCGGGTCTCCGCCATCCCGGACGAAGCCCCCACCGAGCTGCAGCGCAAGTTTGCCCCCCTGGGTGACTACCTGGCCGAGAAAACAGGCCGCGAGGTGGTGTTCGTGCCGGTCAACGACTACGCCGCCGTGGTCGAGGCGCTGGCCGCCGGCAAGCTGGACATGGCCTGGCTCGGGGGCTTCACCTATGTGCAGGCACACCGCCGTGCCGACAAGGTGGTACCCCTGGTGCAGCGTCAGGAAGATGCCCAGTTCACCTCCAAGTTCATCGCCAATGCCGACAGCGGCATCAAGACCCTGGCCGACACCAAGGGCAAGGACTTCGCGTTCGGCTCCCCCTCCTCCACCTCCGGTCACCTGATGCCACGCCACTTCCTGGCCGAGCAGGGCATCAACCCAGAACGTGACTTCGCCCACGTCGCCTTCTCCGGCGCCCACGACGCCACCGTCGCCTGGGTCGCCTCCGGCAAGGTGCCGGCCGGTGCGCTCAATGCCTCCGTGTGGGAGAAACTGGTGGAAGAGGGCAAGGTCGACACCACCAAGGTCAAGGTGATCTGGACCACCCCGACCTACTTTGACTACAACTGGACAGTACGCGGTGATATGGATCCGGCCCTGCAAGAGAAGATCAAGCAAGCCTTCCTCAGCCTGGATCCGGCGGTGCCCGCCCAGGCCGAGATCCTCAAGCTGCAACGCGCTACCCGCTTCATCGAGACCAAGCCCGAGAATTACCTGGGCATCGAAGCCGCCGCCACCCAGGCCGGCCTGCTGAAGTGATCGCCGTCGCGCTGGACGGGGAAGGATTGCGGCTCGGCCAGAGCCGCATCCTGCAGCCGTTCAACCTGCAGATAACGGCAGGCGAGTGCGTGGCCATCATAGGGCCGAGCGGCGCGGGCAAGACCAGCCTGCTGCGGCTGCTCGGCACCGAGCTGCGCGGCGAAGGCAGGCTCACCCTCTGGGACCAGGATCCCTGGACCCTCTCCACCCGGGACCGCCAGCGGCTGCGCAGCCGGATCGGCATGGTCTGGCAGCAACCGCCGCTGCCCGCCTCCCAGCAGGTGGTGACCGCCGTGCTGGCCGGCCGGCTCGGTCAGTGGTCCCTCGGCCGTTCCTTACTCTCCCTGCTGCGCCCCTGCGACCCCGAAGGCGCGCTAGCCGAGCTGGCGCGCCTCGGCCTCGCCGACAAGTGGCAACAGCGCTGCGGCGAGCTCTCCGGTGGCCAGTTGCAGCGGGTCGGCATCGCACGGGTGCTCTATCAGCAGCCGGATCTGATCCTGGCGGACGAGCCCGTCTCCGCCCTCGATCCCGTGCTCGCCCAAGGCAGCCTGGATGCCCTGCTGGCACAGGCCCGCGCCCGGGGCAGCACACTCATCGCCAACCTGCATGCGGTCGAGCTGGCGCTCGGCCGTTTCCCCCGCATCATCGGCCTGCGGGAGGGGCGAGTGCTGTTCGACTGTCCGGCGGCGGCCGTCACCCCGGCCATGCTGGCCGAGCTCTACGCCGGTGATGACGAGGCGGCGGCGTGTTCAATTTGACTAGCCGCTGGCGCCATCCCCTGCCCTGGTTGCTGCTGCTCATCGGCTACAGCCTGTGGCAACAGGCCGACGGCTGGCTCGGCCTGTTCGACGGCCAGAGCTGGCGGCAGATGGGCAACGTCCTCGCCACCAGCTGGCCGCCCCGCATGGATCGGGACTTCCTCGTCCTGACCCTGACCGCGACCCTGGAGAGTCTGGCGGTGGCGACATTGGGACTGGCGGGCGCCCTGCTGCTCGGCGTGCCGTTCGCCCTGCTCGGCTCCCGCGCCCTGTCGCTGGCCGAACTGGGGCCGGTGCCCAGCCCGCTGCGCGGCGCCTTGCGGGCCCTCTCGCGCCTCGTCGCCATCGTGCTGCGCAGCCTGCCCGAGCTCATCTGGGCGCTGCTGTTCGTGCGTCTGTCGGGGCTCGGGCCGCTCGCCGCCATCCTGGCCATCGCCGTCAGCTACGGCGGCATGCTGGCCAAGGTCTACAACGAGATCATGGAGAGCGGTGCCCTGCAACCGGCCCGCGCCCTGCTGCTGGGCGGTAGCGGCCGGCTGCAGGCGCTCTGGTACGGCGTGCTGCCTGCGGTGCGTCAGGAACTGCTCTCCTACACCGTCTACCGCTGGGAGTGCGCCCTGCGCGCCTCCGTCATCATGGGCTTCGTCGGCGCCGGCGGGCTCGGTCAGCAGCTCGAACTCTCCCTGCGCATGTTTGCCGGTGGCGAGGTGGTGACCCTGCTGCTGGCCTTCATCCTGCTGGTGACGCTCGCGGATGGCCTCAGCGCCTGGCTGCGCCACAGCCGCTCCCCCGGCCTGCTGTTGCTGATCTGCCTGGGGCTGGCCGCTGTCCTCGCGCTGTATCAGCTCGACTGGCGCATGCTGAGCTTCTCACTGGGGGGCCTGGGCACCTTCCTGGGAGAGTTTTTGCGACCGGACTGGTCATGGCCCTTCCTCAAGACAGTGGCTATGGGCCTGCTCGATACGGTGCAGATGGCGCTGCTAAGCACCCTCTTCAGCGCCCTGCTGGCCCTGCCGCTGGCCTGCCTCGCGCGCCACTGCTGGCCGCTGCGGCTGCTGTTCAACCTGCTGCGCTCCGTGCCCGAACTCATCTTCGCCAGCCTGCTGGTGATCGCGGTCGGACTGGGGCCGGTGGCGGGCATACTGGCGCTGACCCTGCACACCACCGGGGTGCTGGCGCGGTTGTTCGTGGAGACCCTGGAGAACGCGGATCCCGCCCCTCGCCTCGCCTTGCAGCTGAGCGGGGCCGGCCCTACGGCCTGCTTCTGGTACGGGGTGTTCCCCCTGGTGGCGCGCCAGTGGCTGGCCTACAGCCTCTATCGCGGCGAGATGAACCTGAGGGCCGCCACCATACTCGGCGTGGTTGGCGCCGGCGGCCTGGGACAGCAGCTCTATGTCTCGCTCAGCCTGTTCCGCTACGACCAGACCGCCACCCTGCTGCTGGCCATACTGCTGCTGGTCTGGCTGGCGGAGGCCCTCAGCCGCCGCACCCGTTTGCCTCGCCCGGCCCCCAGCCAGCGGGATTGCCAGATCTGAGGCCCGCCTTGCATGGCCCTGATAAACAAAAAGCCCGCCGGTTTGCACCGGCGGGCTTTTTTTCACGAGGTCAGTCTGGATCAGTCTTTCTTCGCCAGCAGGAATTGCACCAGCTGGTTGAACTGTTCCTGGGAGGTGATGGATTCGATTTTCACCATGTACTTGCCGTTCACCAGGAAGGCCGGCACGCCGCGCACGTTGTAGCTCTCGGTGTTGCGGTCGAACTGGGAGACCATGCCGGAGACGGCGAAGCTGTCGACAGCACCGTCGAACTCCTCAGCCGGCACGCCATTGTCCACGAAAACCTGCTTCACGTCGGCGCGGCTCTGGGGGATCTGGCGCTGGGTGTGGATCTTGTCGAAGATGGCCGGGGTCAGCTTGCCTTCCACGTTCAGCAGATTGGCGACGGCGTAGGCACGCTGCATCTCGGGGCCCATTTCACGGCCCAGGAAGGCCACCGGGTTCTTCTTCATCGGCACGCCTTCCGGCAGGCTCTTCTTCAGATCCTCGGCAATCGGCTCGAACTTGGCGCAGTGCGGGCAGAAATAGGAGAAGAACTCCATCACTTCCGGCTGGGCGCTGCCGGTCTGGCTGACCACGTCATAGTTGACACCTTCCTTGAATTGCGGGGCGGCGTGAACCATGGGGATCATCAGCATGGCAGCGAGGAAAAATAGTACTTTTTTCATGACGTTTCCTGTTAAGGGATCACTGTGAGGCACGCCCGGCGAACCGAAGCAGTCCAAGCCTATTGCCTCACCCTCGTGCCGTCAATGGCAAAGGCAGACAGGCGGGACCGCCATCCCGCCTCCCACGGGCACCTTGCCGCTGTGGCAATGGTGCGGGCGACACCACCAACGAACGCCCCGTGGCGTGGCGATCTGCCGGGTTCGCGCCCCTACCACTGCGGCATCAGGCTGAGCGGCGGGGCCTTCAATGCCTCGAGCTGATCATGCAGGGTCGCAATCTGCTGGCGCCAGTAGTGTTCGGTGTTGAACCAGGAGAAGTGGCGGGGGAAGGCGGGATCTTCCCAGCGTCTTGCCAGCCAGGCCATGTAGTGGACGATGCGCATGGCGCGCAGCGGCTCGATGAGCGCCAGCTCCCGCGGGTCGAACTCCATGAACTCCTCATACCCCGCCAGCAGGGTATCGAGCTGGATCTGCTGCTCATGACGCTCCCCGTTCAGCATCATCCAGAGATCCTGGATGGCGGGGCCGGTGCGGCAATCGTCGAGGTCGACAAACAGGGGGCCGTCACGCCACAGGATGTTGCCCGGGTGGCAGTCCCCATGCAGGGAGATGCGTGCCACATCCAGGGTCATGGCGTCGCATACGTGCCGGATCAGCTCGTCCAGCACCCCGAAGAAGGACTTGGCCAGCCCGCTCGGCAACCACTCGCCTGCCGCCAGCAACTGACGCGGCTCGTGCAGCATGCTCTCCACATCCAGCGGAACCCGGTGATGAAAGGCATGGCTGGCACCGACGCTGTGGATGCGACCGAGGTAACGCCCCACCCACTCCAGCTGGTCCAGGTTGTCCACCTCGAACTGACGCCCCCCGACGCTCTGCCAGATGGCAAACGGGTAGCCCTGATGCTCCAGCAGGGTCTCGCCGGCAAAGGCAATGGGAGCGGCGACCGGGATCTCAGCTTCACAGAGGCGAGCGGCAAACGCGTGCTCTTCCAGGATCTGGGCCCGGCTCCAGCGACCGGGGCGGTAGAACTTCACCACGTAGCGACGGCGATCCTCATCCTGGAACTGATAGACGCGGTTCTCGTAACTGTTGAGCTCGATAAGGCCGGAGTCGATGCGCAAGCCGCTGAGATCGATGGCATCCATGATGAGATCGGGATTGAGGTCGGAATAGTTGAAACGCATGTCATCCACCATAGAAAAGGGGCGCTGTTGCGCCCCATTCTATCACCACTGTCTGCCGTTGCCGTGCATGGCGGTGCGCCTTGCCGTCACAACCTGCTGATAAACTTGCTCGGTTGGCGCAAGGTCCCCTTGCTGTCATCCGGCGCCGCGCCTTCCCGCTTGAGCACGAACTGGACGTCCAGAGTGGGGCGCTTCAGGTTGAAGGGATCCACCGCCAGACTCACCGGCAGGGTATAGATCTCGCCCGCCTTCAGGGTCACCTCGCGGGGTCCGAACCACTGGTACTCCGGCAGCCCTTCCACGTCCAGCCGGTAGGTCTGGGAGTTCAGGGTCTTGTTGAGGATCTTCAGGGTATAGGTGTTCTCGATGAGCCCTTCACTGTTTTCCCGGAACAGCTGGTTGCGATCCCGCAGGATGTCGAGCCCCATGGGCATGATGGACATGGCATTATAGACGAAGACCCCCAGCATGACGACCATCACCAGGCCATAGCCAATCAGCTTGGGCCGCGCTACCTGGGTTTCACTGTGGGCCAGCTTGTGCTCGGTGGTGTAACTGATGAGCCCCTTCGGATACCCCATCCGCTCCATGGTCTGATCGCAGGCGTCGACACAGGCGCCGCAGTTGATGCACTCGTACTGCAGACCGTCACGGATGTCGATGCCGGTCGGGCAGACCTGCACGCAGAGGTCGCAGTCGATGCAGTCCCCCAGCCCCAGAGCCTTGGGATCGGCCTTGCGACCACGGGCGCCGCGGGTCTCGCCACGCTGGCTGTCATAGCCGACGATGTAGGTGTCCTTGTCGAACATGGCGGACTGGAAGCGGGCATAGGGGCACATGTGGATACACATGATGGCGCGCATCCAGCCGGCGTTGCCATAGGTGCAGGCGGCGAAGAACAGCACCCAGAAGATGACCCAGCCTCCCGCCTGCAGGGTGACGAAATCGGGCACCAGGTGGAAGGCATCCTGGAAGTAGGCGACGAAGGTCAGCCCCGTACCCAGCGACAGCAGGATCCAGGCCAGGTGCTTGGCGCCCTTCCGGGCCAGCTTCTCACCGCTCCAGGGTGCCGCATCCAGCTTGCGACGCTTGTTGGCGGCCCCTTCCAGCTTCTCCTCGAACCAGATGAACAGGAAGGTCCACACCGTCTGGGGACAGAGGTAGCCGCACCAGACCCGGCCCAGGAAGGTG
Source organism: Aeromonas sp. LsrichE-8G (assembly GCF_022869435.1). Taxonomy (NCBI): domain Bacteria; kingdom Pseudomonadati; phylum Pseudomonadota; class Gammaproteobacteria; order Aeromonadales; family Aeromonadaceae; genus Aeromonas; species Aeromonas sp. LsrichE-8G. The sequence continues at coordinate 9,237 of NZ_JALIHH010000043.1, read as the reverse complement.
GTCACAAAGAAGAGGGCGAAGGCCGCGATCATGAAGACCCAGGCCAGCAGGGTGAGATCCTGCGGCCAGATGGTGGCACCGAAGATATGGAACTGCTGGTGCTCCAGATCGAACAGCACCGCCTGACGGCCGTCATAACGCAGCCAGGGCAGGAGGACAAAGAGCGCGACGAAGAACCAGCCCATGGCCTTGCGCACCCGCTGCCAGTAGCCGGTCTGGGAGCGGACATAGATGCGGTTGCCGGGGTTGAACCTGTCATCTCCCGCCTTGAAGGTGTTGGGATTGAAAGTCCCGGTGACGTCACCGGTCACATCCTTGATGTCGATCTTGTCCTTGTCGGCCATTGCAACACATCGCTCCACTCATATTGTTATGAAAGCGATTATATCTTAAACAACCTGCTAATTGTGTGGGTTAAATGTATCTATAGTTCGAGTCCCGTCGCAATTTCAGGCAACAAAAAAGGCCCATAGCCAGTTGACTATGCGCCTTTTAATAGATTCTCTTGAAACCTTTCTCTGATGGCGATGTGACGCCCGGATTACTTGATGCCGCGGGCCTTGAGCAGGGCTTCCTTGAAGTCGGGCACGTGATCCTTGGCCAGCCCCGGGATCATCGCCTGCTTGTCGGATTCCCGCATCTTGAGGTGGTAGATCAGCATGTCGTCGGTCAGTGCGGACAGCGGACCGTCAAATCCCGCCTCCTCGGCCAGTTTGGCAACAAACTGCACCAGGCTGAAATCCTGCTCCTTGATCCAGGCAGGCTGCAGCAGTTCCAGCAGCTCTTCGATACGATGACATTGCATAGACGACCTCTTTAATCTGTCTTGTGAAACTCAGGCAACCTTACCCATCAAGGCTACTTCGATACGATCCCGGCCATTATGCTTGGCCTGATAGAGCGCCGCATCCGCTTTCTGGATGAGCTCGGCAATGGAGTGATGCTGATCCGGCACCAGGGTCGCCACCCCGAAGCTGCAACTGACCCGCCCCGAGACCCGGGATTTGTGGTGGGGAATGCCGAGGGCTCGCAACGAGGTACGCACCTGCTCGGCGATCTGCATGGCCCCCTGCAAGGTGGTGCAGGGCAGCAGCAGGGCGAACTCCTCTCCGCCGTAACGGGCAGCGAGATCGTCTTCCCGCCGCAGCACTTCGGCCAGCAGGCTCGCCACCTGTTGCAGGCACTGGTCCCCCACCTGATGACCATAGTGATCATTGAACTGCTTGAAGTAGTCCACATCCACCAGCACCAGAGAGAGAGGCGCCCTGGCACGGTGGCAGCGACGCCAGGCGCGCGCCAGGGAGTCGTCGAGATGGGCCCGGTTGGCGATGCCGGTCAGACCGTCGAGGCGGGACGTGAGCTTGAGGTGCTCGGAGACCGCCTTCAGCTCGGCCACCAGGTCCGCATTGGAAAAACTGTGGTAGAGAGAGGCCACCTGATCCCGCCGCAGGCGCCGCAGCAGGGTCGGCAGAAAGACGAACAGATACCCCGCCAGCATGCAGGAGACGATACGCTCCTGGGTGTTGCCGCCACTGAGCTCGAACAACATGGCAAACCCGAGGGGCAGCACGGCCCCATAGAGGGTACGACGGCTGCCGAACAGCATGATGGCACTGCCGGTCAGGATCAGGCTGGAGAGCATCATCATGGCGGCACGATAGGTGTCGGGCAGCTTGTCCATGTAGAGCAGCACGCCCAGTGCCCAGACGATGGAGGTGATGGTCACCCCGACAAAGAGCTCGCGCTCGAGCACCGGCAGCGGAAGCTCCGCCAGCCTGGGCTGGCGCCAGCGCAGATGCCACCAGCGCCCCAGCAACAGCAGCAGGACCAGACCGAGCCAGCCCAGCGACTCGCTGGCCGGCAGGTAATCGTGGAACAGCAGGCTCCAGCTGATCGCCAGCAGCCCCAGGCAAGGCAGGCTGAAGGAGGCATGGGTATAGAGCTGGACCATGATGGCCCGCCGCACCTGATATTTCACACTCTGTGTCAACTGGGTACTCCCTGTACAAGAGCCGCACAGTTTAACACTCCCCTTTCCTGCTCAACAATCAATCGACCGCTATTAAGCTGCCACTCAGCGCGTCCTCTCCCGCACAGGCCCCGACAGTCCCTTTTCTGCAGGGTCGAATGGCGCAACCCTCCCTCACCCTTTCTCCAGCTCGTCGAGGATGGGGCACTGGGGATTCGCATCTCCGTGACAGCAGCTCACCACCTCCTCGAGGGCGCTGAGCATGGCTTGCAAACCGGCGATGCGGGAGCGCAGATCGACGATTTTCTCCTGGGCCAGCTTCTTCACCTGGGCACTGGTTCTGTGCTCGTCCCGATAGAGCGCCAGCAGCTCCTGACACTCCTCCAGATTGAAGCCGGTCTCCCGCGCCCGCTTGACGAAGCGCAGCTCCCGCAGGGAGGCATCCGTATAACTGCGATACCCGTTGTCGCTGCGCACTGGCGACGAGATGAGGCCGATGCTCTCGTAGTAGCGGATGGTCTTGGCGGTCAGGCCGGTGGCCTTGGCGACCTTGCTGATGTTCATGAATGACTCCTTTGGGATTCAGATGCACGCAGGCTGCCCGCCCGGGGCTGCCAGCGCTTCAATAACAGGGAATTGCTCAAGACGGTGATGCTGCTCAGGGCCATGGCCGCCCCCGCCAGCTCGGGACTGAGGTAACCCAGTGCCGCCAGCGGAATGCCGATGATGTTGAACACGAAGGCCCAGAACAGGTTCTGCTGGATGGTGCGCCAAGTGGCCGCCGAGATGTCGATGGCATCGGCCACCAGCCGCGGATCAGACCGCATGAGGGTGATGGAGGCGGTCTCCATCGCCACGTCGGAGCCGGAGCCCATGGCGATACCCACATCCGCCGCCGCCAGCGCCGGGGCGTCGTTCACCCCGTCTCCCACCATGGCGACCAGCCCACGGGTTTGCGCCCGCAGCGCCTCGACTTTTTCCACCTTGCCGGCTGGCAGCACGGAGTCAAAGGCCCCGTCCAGCCCCAGTTTGGCGGCGATATGGGCCACCGGCGCCGGCGCATCTCCGCTCACCAGCCAGCTGGCGATGCCGCGCTGGCGCAGGGTGGCGATGGCATCCGGGCTCTCGGGGCGCAGGGTATCGGCCAGCGCGGCGATGCCAGCCACCACGCCGTCGATGGCCACCCAGACCCGGGTCGCGCCGTCGGCAGGCTGTTGATCCTGCGCGGGCACCTCAATACCGAGCTGGGCCAGCAGGGATCCATTGCCGATGGCGACTGCGTGACCGGCAACCTGACCGACAATACCGGCACCGACCCGCACCTCGACCGCGTCGGGCTGGGGCAGCATCGCCTCTTTGCCGACCGCCTCGCGCATGGCCAGCGCCAGCGGGTGTTCGCTCGCCTGCTGCAGAGCGGCAGCGAGGCGCAGTTGCTCATCGTTGCCGCTCCAGCTCGCCAGCACGGGCCTGCCCTGAGTGAGCGTACCTGTCTTGTCGAAGATGAGCGCCTTGATGGTGTGGGCCTTCTGCAGGGTATCGACATCTTTTATCAGAATGCCGTGGCGCGCCGCCACCCCGGTACCGGTGACGATGGCCGCCGGCGTCGCCAGCCCCAGCGCACAGGGACAGGCGATGACCAGCACGGCTACCGCCGCCAGCAGCGCCTGACCGAAGTCGCTGGTGATGGCGTACCACACCAGCAGGGTGAACAGGGCGATGGCCATCACCACCGGCACGAACACGGCGGAGACCTTGTCCACCAGCTGCTGCAACGGCGCCTTGCCCATCTGGGCGTTTTCCACCAATGCGATGATCTTGCTGAGGCTGGAGTCCTCCCCCACCGTAGTGGCTTCAATTTCCAGCACACCGGAGCGGTTGATGGCACCGCCCAGCACCTTGTCGCCCTCACCGCGCGGCACCGGCAGGCTCTCACCGGTGAGGATCGACTCGTCCAGCTCACTCTCACCGCTCACGATTCTGCCGTCCACCGGTACCCGTTCCCCCACCAGCACCCGCAGCCTGTCGCCGCGCAGCACCTCGTCGATGGCGACGCTCTGCCAGCGCTCGCCGCGCCAGACGGTGGCGGTTTCCGGCCGCAGCGCCATCAACTCGCGAATGGCGGACTGGGTGCTGCGTCTGGCTCGCGCTTCCAGCAGTTTTCCGAGGGAAATCAGGGTAATGATGATGGCACTCGCCTCGAAGTAGAGCTGGCCACTGGCGGCCATCCCCAGATTAAGCAGCAGATAGAGGCTGTAGAAGTAGGCCGCGCTGGTACCGGTCGCCACCAGCACGTCCATATTGGCGGAGCGGTTCTTGATGGCGAGCCAGGCGCCGCGATAGAAGCGGGCCCCGATCCAGAACTGTACCGGGGTGGCGAGCACCAGCTCCAGCCAGGCGGGCAAATGCCAGGGGAACAGTCCGGCCATGGCCAGCATCCCCACCAGTAGCGGCAGGGTCAGCAGGGCCGAGACGATGACCCGGGTTTGCGCCTGATGGGCAGTGGCGGCCTCCTGCGCTTCCCGCTCCAGCAACTGCTGACGGCGGCCGCTGGCGGAGCCCTGCGCCAGTTGGGCGCCAAAGCCGAGGGCTTCGATCTGCTCGCGCAGGGCGGCGGGGGTCTGCATCCCGGATACCAGCACGATACGAGCCTGCTCGATGGAGAAGTTGACGTCGGCGGAGATGACGCCGGGCAGCGCCGCCAGCATCTTGTTCAGACGGGCCGAGCAACCGGCACAGGTCATGCCGGTGATTTGAAACAATATGGTCTCGCTGCCGTAGTCGTAACCCTGACTCTTGATGCTGTCGAGCACCATTGGCAGGCGATCGGGGCTGGTCAGGTCGATGGCCGCCTGCTCCAGTGCGAAGTTGACGGTGGCCGATACCCCGTCGAGCTTGTTGAGGGCGGTCGTGATGCGGCCGGCGCAGTTGGCGCAGCTCATACCGCTGAGCGGCAACTGCAGATGAATGGGTGATTGAAGATGAGTGCTCATGTTGTTCCTCCCCGGAACCCGTCGGCACCACAAAACGCCGACTGGCAAACCCTAACCTTTACCGTAAGGGTAAGCTCAAGCCACATGATCCACTTTTTGCAGATGAAAAAACGGCGCCCGTTTGCTGCCAGAGAACAAACGGGCGCCGCCTTCAACTATTGCGCGGTATACGCGGCGACTCAGATACCGTACTGGGCGCGGTAAGCCTTCATGGCGGCCAGTTGCGCCGCCAGCTCCGGCTGCTCGGCCTGCTTCTCTTCCAGATACTGGATCAAGTCGCTCATCTGGATGATGGCGATGATGTGAGCGCCGTAGTCACGCTCCACTTCCTGAATGGCGGAGAGCTCGCCCTTGCCCTTCTCCTGGCGATCCAGGGCGATCAGCACCCCTGCCAGGGAGGCGCCATTGGCCTGGATCAGATCCATGGATTCGCGGATGGCGGTGCCGGCGGTGATGACGTCGTCCACCAGCATGATGCGCCCCTTGAGCGGGCTGCCCACCAGGTTGCCGCCCTCGCCGTGATCCTTGGCCTCCTTGCGGTTGAAGCACCAGGGCACGTCCACGTCGTGCTGCTCCACCAGCTGCACCGCGGTGGCGGAGGCGATGGGGATCCCCTTGTAGGCCGGGCCAAACAGCACGTCGAATTCGATGCCGGCGTCCATCAGGGCGGCGGCATAGAAGCGGCCGAGGCGGGCCAGATCGCGACCGCTGTTGAACAGGCCGGCGTTGAAGAAGTAGGGGCTCTTGCGGCCGGATTTCAGGGTGAACTCACCGAATTTGAGAACCTGTTTCTCCAGGGCGAACTCGATAAATTGACGCTGGTAGGCTTTCATTCTGGCTCCTTGCTTGGCTTGTCGTTTACTTGTGTGGGGGTATAAAAAAACGCGGTCAATGCCGCGTTTGCAGGATCTGTTGACGCTTCGTCACAGCCGCGACGGAGTCGGTTTTTGCGCAGAACTAGGCATGAGATGCGAAGTTTGGTAATCCAAACGAGGCATCGAATAACGACGTTATGCACAAAAACAGACCCGTCCCTACGGGTTGCGTGGCAAAGGATGCCATGCGTTGTTGCAGGACTTGCCAAGGGAATAACCATTGGCGGCATCCTGCGCCTAGCCTGGCATCCTTTGACACTGCAACGCGACTTGTGCCGAAACATCAACAGGTCCTGGTATCAGGAAAGTGACTGCTTCTGCAGCGCAATAATGTCGGCAATACCGCCCTTGGCGAGGGCCAGCATCTCCAGCAGCTCCTCGTGGGTGAAGGGTTCGGCCTCCGCGGTGCCCTGCACCTCGATGATGCGACCATCTTCGGTCATCACCACGTTCATGTCGGTCTCGGCGGCGGAGTCTTCGATGTACTCCAGATCGCAGATGGCCTCCCCTTCGAACATACCGACGGAGACGGCCGCGATCATCTGCTTGAGCGGGCTCTGTTTGATCAGCCTCTTCTCCACCATCCAGTTCAGCGCATCCACCAGCGCCACGCAGGCACCTGTTATGGCGGCGGTACGGGTACCGCCGTCGGCTTGCAACACGTCGCAGTCAACGGTAATGGTGTGTTCGCCCAGGGCATTCAAGTCTACCGCCGCGCGCAGGGAGCGGGCGATCAGACGGGAGATCTCCAGGGTGCGGCCGCTCTGCTTGCCGGAGGCCGCTTCGCGGTTCATCCGGGAGTGGGTGGAGCGCGGCAGCATGCCGTACTCGGCAGTGACCCACCCCTGCCCCTTGCCCTTGAGGAAGCGCGGCACGCTGGTGTCGACGCTGGCGGTGCAGAGCACGCGGGTGTGGCCGAACTCCACCAGCACGGACCCTTCAGCATGCTTGGTGAAGTGGCGGGTGATGGTTACCGGACGCACCTGGGCGGCGCTGCGATCGCTGGGACGGGACATGGGACTGACCTCTGGGCTGGCTGAATTGGCGCAGGAGTATAAGCGATCGCTACTCAAATATCAGCCGCTAAAACCACCTCGTCGGCTGACGGAGCAGGCCTGGCTGAGTATACTGGCCGCACACTTCATCAAGCCCGGAACAATCAATGATTCACAGCATGACCGCCTACGCCCGCAAGGAACTCAAGGGCGACTGGGGCACAGCCGTTTGGGAAATTCGTTCGGTCAACCAGCGCTATCTGGAGACCTACATTCGCCTGCCGGAACAACTGCGCAGCCTGGAGCCGGTTCTGCGTGAGCGCTTCCGCGCCAAGCTGCAGCGCGGCAAGGTGGAGTGCAACCTGCGCTTCGAGGCCGCCCAGGCCGCCGCCAGCCAGCTCCACATCAATGAAGATCTGGCCAAACTCATCATCGAGAGCGCCAACTGGGTGATGAAAGAGGCGGGCCAAGGTCAGCTCAATCCGGTGGACGTGCTGCGCTGGCCGGGGGTCATGGCTGCCGCCGAGCAGGACATGGACGTGGTCGCCACCGAGCTGATGGCCGGCTTCGACCTGACCATGGAAGACTTCCTCGCCTCCCGCGCCAGCGAAGGGGCCAACCTCAAGGCGCTGATCGAACAGCGTCTGGCCGGCATCCAGGTGGAAGTGAAGAAGGTGCGCGAGCACCTGCCGCAGATCATCGAGTGGCAGCGCCAGAAGCTCACCGACCGGCTGGCCGAGGCCAAGGTGGAGCTGGATCCGGCCCGCATCGAGCAGGAGATCGTGCTGCTGGCCCAGAAGATCGACGTGGCCGAAGAGCTGGATCGTCTGGAGATGCACATCAGCGAAACCAACAAGATCATGAAGAAGGGTGGCGCCTGCGGCCGTCGCCTCGACTTCATGATGCAAGAGTTCAACCGCGAGTCGAACACCCTCGGCTCCAAATCGATCAACGCCGAGGTGACCCAGTCCGCCGTCGAGCTGAAGGTCCTCATCGAGCAGATGCGCGAGCAGATCCAGAATATAGAATGACGTTTTTTGGCGTTTCCCGATGTTTCAGATGACTCACAAGCCCCTGATTTTCAGGGGCTTGTTGTTTTTGGGTGATTTGAGATGTCCGCTGATGTTCTGATAAAGTGGTATCACGTTTGGTATCACGACGCAGCGTGATACCACCTTTTTCTGAACGTGATACCACTAGCCGAAGGACTCCGTATGAGAGCCAGTGAACTCGCCAAGAAGATCAAAGAGCAAGATGCTGAAGATGAAAAGGAGGGCAAGCTAGGTGCCACCAGTAACATCAATGTGGGTGATGGCCTGTATCTTCGAAGACTCCCCAGCGGTACCCGCAAATGGGTTCTCCGTTATACCAATATCGCCAAGAAGCGAGTCTGGTTCACGATAGGGTCATATCCTCACCTGTCTCTCGCGCAAGCTCGCGGTGAGGCCGCCCGCCTCAACGCAGATGTGGAAAATGGCAAAGACCCATCAGCAGAGCGCAAACGCGATCAACAAGAAACCATCAAAACCGTCGAGCAACTGTTTCTCGACTGGTATCAGCATGATGTCAGCAGACGGCTGAAGCACCCGCAGATCCCCAAGCGCCTCTACCAAAAAGAGATTGCCCCACAAATTGGCAAGCTGGCATTGAAAGACGTTAATGCTCGCGATATCCGTGCCATCATCCATAAAGTCGCCAACTCAGGACGCAATGCAACTGCCAATGATGCCTTGATGGTTTGCAAGCAGCTTTTCAAGCATGCGATCAAGCTGAACCTACTGGACTACAGCCCTGCCCAGGCTTTCACCATGTCGGATGCTGGTGGGCAGGAAAAGAGCCGGAAGCGCATTCTTGGTCTTGATGAGCTGGATTTACTGTTCACTGTTCTTCGCAAACACCGGGACCAGTTCGTCCGTGAAAACTACCTGGCAATCGCGTTGTTGGTTCATCTAGGGGTGCGTAAAGGTGAGTTGATTGCGGCGATGTGGAGTGAGCTCAATTTTGACGAGGGAACGTGGTGCATTCCAGCCGAGCGAAGTAAGACTGCCACCGCGATCACTATCCCGCTGAGCTCAGCCAGCCTCGAATGGTTTGCCGAACTTAAAGTACGGGCCTGCGGATCGCCCTATGTGTTTCCATCACGGCGGGCCAGCAAGCGGCGAGATTATATCTCTGACGACACCTTGAACCATGCCATTGCCAAGCTGTTTGGCCAAAAAGTAGATAGTAAGAAACAGCCATTAGCCAATGTGCTTGGTGAAGCCGGCAGGGTGAGAGCGTGAACATTTTGTTAAATTTCACCCAGTTTTTTGAGACCCGCATTGAGTACCGTTTCCAGATATTCACTGCTCATTCCTGCGATTTTTTGCTTCCGTCTTACGCTCGCCTTGCGTGAAGTCTCGGCCCTG
>NZ_JALIHH010000292.1:0-293 GCF_022869435.1 Aeromonas sp. LsrichE-8G | reverse complement strand
CATACGAGGTAACCATCGGCGGAGCGTGGAGGCTGCCACATTGAGCCCTGTTAACCGATTGATTTTTATAGCCAATAGTTCAGTACACCAACGGCTGCGCTGATAACCAAAATCTTGCGGAGAAAACTGCATGAGCAGCACCAGTAAGGTGACAATCTTGGCGATAGGTAAGACTGGGGCACGGCCAGCCGGTAAGGCTTCTAGCGCATCTATGCCTTCATCTCGATACCACCGAAGCCAACGACCGATGGTCGAGCGCGCAGCGCCGGTAAGGTGATGAACATCGGTGATCG
>NZ_JALIHH010000291.1:0-293 GCF_022869435.1 Aeromonas sp. LsrichE-8G | reverse complement strand
GACCTTGCGGATAAAAGACCCAGCCTATCAGGAAAAAATGGCGAATATCGACGCCGCGCTGGCCCGCTGTGATGCCGATAATCCGGTGTTTTATGAGGATGAAGTCGATATAGACCTCAATCCCAAATTAGGAGCCGACTGGATGTTCAGAGCGCAGCAAAAGCGGGTTGTCACACCGGGGCAGAATGCCAAGCATTATCTGGCAGGCGTTCTCCACGCAGGCAACGGAAGGGTACTTTACGTCAGCGGGATCAAGAAAAACTCATCGCTGTTTATTGCCATGCTGGAAAAGC
>NZ_JALIHH010000042.1:0-10013 GCF_022869435.1 Aeromonas sp. LsrichE-8G | reverse complement strand
CACTTGGCGCGGTTCACGGGTAGGGCGCCCGATCAGGCTTCGAGAAGGAAACTGGGGCTCGATAAGCCCCCATTGTGCATCAGTCAGCTGATAACGGCGGGACACGGAATGGATCTTAAGCTGTTGAGAAGATGTGAGATTATATCCTCATCACTTTAAGAACACAGCCTAATGGCAGTCAGGGGCTACCAGATCACCCGAAGGCGAAGAGGGCAGCTGTCAATGAGCAGGGGGCGAAAGAGACAGAAGTTGGCCGTATCAAGGGGAAATCTTGAGGGCAACAGATGCCGTTTCTATTGAAAAGTAATGCATTTATATACCATGAGCAACACTGCTCCAGTTTTTTCGTTGATTTTGATGAAAAGCATCTTTAATGCATTGCGATTGGGTGAAAAGAGTGTGCAGTTAAAGAAAAATTGGCAGGAATAATCAATCGATGATGATATTGGGAGGCAAGGGAGAACACCTATGAGCACACGGCATGGAGGAGGCGGGCCTCCTCCATGGTGAACGAGGGTACTGAAGGGGCATCACTCTCCCCTGGCGACCCCCTCACGTCTGGGGTCTGCGGCCCCCAGCCAGCCGCCGGCATGGCGCTGGACGCCCTGCAGCCCGGAGGTCTGCTCGTTAAGCAGGACCTCGTGCCCTCTGGCTTTGAGCCCCTGGACCACGGTATCGGGCGTGCGCCCCTGCTCCAGCTCGGTGGGGCCGTTGCGACTGCCGAAATTGGGCAGGTTGATGGCCTGCTGCAGGTCGAGCCCCCAATCCTGGGTGCCGAGCAGTGCCTTGCCCACGTAGTTGATGATGGCCGAGCCTCCCGGGGAGCCCAGGCTCATCTCGAGCTCGCCGCTTGCCTTGTCAAACACCAGCAGGGGCGACATGGAGGAGCGGGGGCGCTTGCCGGGCTCCACCCGGTTTGCCACCGGCAGGCCGGCGGCGTCCACCGAGGTGAAGGAGAAGTCGGTGAGCTGGTTGTTCAGCAGGTAGCCGTTGACCATCAGCCGCGAGCCGAAGCCATCCTCGATGGAGCTGGTCATGGCCACCGCCATGCCGCTCTTGTCCACGATGGAGATGTGGCTGGTGGAGGGCAGCTCCGGGGTGGCGTCCCGGCCCCTGGCCAGTGCCCGGGGCGGGTTGCCGGGCTGGGCGACGCCCATGGAGCGGTTGCCGATAAGGTGCCCCCGCTGCGCCAGATAGCCCTTGTCCAGCAGACCTGTCACCGGCACGTCGACGACGTCGCCGTCGGCCACATACTGGTTGCGATCGGCGAAGGCGAGGCGTGCAGCCTCGCTGTAGAGGTGAATGGCCTCGCTGGAGGCGGCCAGTTGACCCTGCTCCCCCTGTACCGGTTTGAGGGCGGCCATGTCCCGGCTCTCCAGCATGCCGAAAATCTGGCCAAGGGCGATGGTGCCGGAGGAGGGGGTCGGGAAGCCGCAGATCTCGCTCTGGCGATAGTCAAAGCAGAGCCCGTCCCGCAGCTTGGCCCGGTAGCTGGCGAGATCGGCGGCGCTCAGCACCCCGGGGTTGGTCGGGTGGGCGTGCACCTTGGCCACCATGGCCTCGGCCAGCGGGCCGCGATAGAAGGCGTCGGGGCCGTCGCTTGCCAGGGTACGCAGCACCCTGGCCAGGGCCGGGTTGGTGAGCCGGGTACCTGCCGTCTTGGGAGTACCGTCCGCCTGATAGAAGTAGGCACGGGCGTCCGGATCCCCGGCCAGATAGGGATCTTTTGCCAGCAGGGTGGCGAGGCGGGGGCTTATCACGAACCCTTGCTCCGCGAGGGTGATGGCGGGTTCGAACAGCGTGGCCCAGGGCAGCTTGCCATAGCGCTCGTGCGCCAGGGCCAGGGCACGCACCGTGCCGGGGGCGCCGACGGAGCGCCCGCCCACCACCCCCTCATAGAAGGCCATGGGTTTGCCCTCCTTCATGAAGAGCTGATCGGTGGCAGCGGCGGGGGCCGTCTCCCGGCCATCCACCGCCGCCACCTGCTTGCCGTCCCACACCAGCATGAGGGAGCCGCCGCCGATACCCGAGGATTGGGGCTCCACCAGGGTCAGCACCAGCTGGACGGCGATGGCTGCATCGACGGCGCTGCCCCCCGCCTTGATGATCTGGTAGCCCGCATCCACCGCCAGCGGGTTGGCCGCCGCCACCATGAAGTCACGGCCCTGCCAGCCCGGTTTGTCAATCCAGCCGCTGGCCGCCTCCGGGGCGATCAGGGTCTGGGGAGGAGGGACATAGTGAAAGCCATCCTGGGAGGCGCAGCCGCCAAGCAGGCCGAGGGCGACCAGCAGGCCGAGGGGTTTGAGGGACATGACAGGCTCCTTGTCGGTTTCTTGTTCACCTGCCGAAATGTGTCACACTTGGAGCTTGATTAAAAGTTTGTCTTAATACTCATATGGTTACAAAACTATCAAGGAGGCGCTCATGACACACCTGGGGACGCTGGCGAAACCTTGCATGGCGGGGCTGCTCTGCCTGTTGCTGGCGGCCTGCGGGGAGCCGACCTTCAGACCGCTGGCCCAGGGGGAGACCCTGCTCGCCTTCGGGGACAGTCTGACCGAGGGGCGCGGGGTGAGCCCGTCCCAAAGCTACCCCAGCGTGCTGGCGAACCTGAGCGGCCATCCCGTGGTCAATGGCGGGGTGTCCGGAGAGCTGAGCCAGGCCGGCAGGGCCCGCCTGCCCGGGTTGCTGGCCCGGCACAGACCCGCTCTGGTCATCCTGCTGGAGGGGGGCAACGACATCCTGCGTGGCAGCGGGGAGGCGGCCCTCAAGGCCAATCTCGCTGCCATGATAGAGGCGGTGCAGGGGAGCGGGGCCCAGATCCTGCTTGTCGGGGTGCCCCGAAAATCCCTGTTTGCCGATGGCGCCCCCCTCTACGGGGAGCTGGCAGAGCAGTACGGGCTGGTGCTGGACAACGACAGCATCGGTGAGTTGCTGCGAGACCCGGCCCTGAAGTCCGATGCGGTGCATTTCAATGCCGAGGGTTACCGCACCCTGGCGCAGCGACTTCATCGACTGTTGCAGGAAAGGGGGGCGCTCTAGCGAGGTATCATGCTGCCGGGGCATTGCGCCATGCTGCTGCAACCTATGGGGTCAGGAGATTGCGCGGCGGCGCTACCCCGGAGGGGACCAGCTCGCGGCGACGGTGCCGATGGAGATGAAAAAACCGCCGTGAAGGCGGTTTTTTGCAATCAGGCTGAGCCAATTTGCTTAGATGGACTGCTCTTCACCGCCCAGGGCGGCAAACAGGGCCGGGATGAACTGGGAGAGCTCGGCGGTGACCAGGGCGAAGTCGGCGTCCAGGCGGGCGGCGGGATCTTCACTGGTGACGTCGTCGTTCTGCTCGCGCAGCTCTTCGCTGAATTTCAGGCGCTTGATGGAGAGATCGTCCCCCAGCACGAAGCTCAGGGTTTCGCCCCAGTTGAGGGCCAGCTTGGTCACCAGCTTGTCGTTGGCCAGGTGATTCTTGATCTCCTCGCTCATCAGATCCTGCTGCTTGCAGCGGATGATGCCGCCGTGCTCCATGGCGCTGCGCAGCTCGGCTTCGTCCTCCAGGGTGAAGGCGGCGGGCAGGTTGCCCTCGTTGAGCCACTCGGTCATGGTGATCTCGGGCGGGTTCTTGAGGGCCACCGGCACTACCGGCAGGGAGCCGATGGATTTGCGCAAGAGTGCCAGCAGATCGTCCGCCTTCTTGGCGGAGCCTGCATCCACCACCATCAGGTTGTCGGCAGGGTTTATCCAGGCGAAGGTCTGGCTGGTGCGGCTGAAGGCGCGGGGCAGCAGGGTGTGCATGATCTCCTCTTTCAGCGCCTCCTTCTCTTTCTTCTTGAGGGCGCGACCCTGCTCGAATTCAATGGCCTCTACCTTCTCCGCCAGCATCTCCTTGACCACGGTGCCGGGCAGCATCTTCTCTTCCTTGCGAGCGCACAGCAGGATATGGCCAGAGGCGGCGTGGGTCAGGGTGGAGCCGAATTTGCCAAGGGGCTTGACCCACCCGAACCGGGAGATGTCCTGGCTGCCGCATGGGGTGAAGGCGCAGGCTTCCAGCTGGGTTTCCAGCTGCTCAACGGTCAGGTCGAAGGGGCGGGTAAAGCGGTAAATCTGCAGGTTTTTAAACCACATGGCGTCCTCGGTCTCTAGATTGTCCGGCGGGCATTGTACTAGAGAGGCGCTTTGTGATCAGCCAATCATTCTCGCTAAATAAAGGGCGATCGACCTCACAGGGCCCCATCTTGATCCCCCGGGAGCGGGCCCAACTCCCCTAGACTGCGAGTGTTCACATTGCTGACAAGGAGGCGACCATGTTGAGACAGAGTCGGCCGGAAGACATGGAAGAGATCGTCGAAATCTGGCTCCTGGCCTCCCTGCAGGCCCACGATTTCGTCGATGCCTCCTGCTGGTGGCAGGCTCAGGAGGAGCTGCGTACCCGCTACCTCGATCACGCCCGCATCTGGGTGTTCGAGGAGCGAAGGGATCTGCTCGGCTTCATGGCGCTGGTGGATGATTACCTGGCTGCACTCTTCGTGCGCCCCGACCGGCAGGGGCGGGGGGTGGGGCACGCCCTGTTGCAGGAAGCCAGATCCAGATGTGCCGAGCTGCATACCCGGGTCTTCGTGGAGAACGAGCCAGCGGTGCGTTTCTACCGCCGCCACGGCTTTGAAATCGGGGGGGAGGTGCCCGATCCCCTCACCGGCCATCTTCAGTACCAGATGCATTACCAAGCCGTCTGAATCTGACGTCTGGGGCTGCCCCGGTTGAAAACGGGGGGCACCATCCTCATCTTGTCTCCATCCCGGGGCGCCTTCGCCCCCGCTCTCTTCTCCTTATCGAGCCGTTTTCCATGAAGATCCTGCACACCGCCGACTGGCACCTCGGTCATCAGCTTCACGGCCACGACCGCCGCTTCGAACACGACGCCTTCCTCGACTGGCTGGCCGACACCATCAAGACCCGCGACATCGACGCCCTGCTGGTGGCGGGCGATCTGTTCGACACCGCCAACCCTCCCGCCAGTGCCTGGCAGCAGCTCTACCGCTTCCTGGCGCGGCTGCGCGCCGAGCACCCGGCACTGGAGATGGTGCTCATCGGCGGCAACCACGACTCCCCCTCCAAGCTGGATGCCCCCCACGAGCTGCTGCGCGCCTTCGACCTGCATCTGGTGGGCAGCATCAGTCGGGACGACGAGGGGCACCTCGAGACCGAGCGCCTGCTGGTGCCGCTGCGAGGCAAAAACGGCGAGGTGGCCGCCTGGTGCGCCGCCGTGCCGTTTCTGCGCAGCAGCGATCTGCGCCCGGAAGGGCTCAGGGAGGGGCAGGACAGACTCATCGAAGGGGTGCGCCAGGTCTATGAAGCGGTGCTGAGCGAGGGGCGGGCGCGCTGCCATCCGGATCAGGCCCTCATCGCCATGGGGCACGCCTATCTGGCGGCGGGCCAGCTCTCCGAGCTCTCCGAGCGGCGAGTGCTCGGCGGCAACCAGCATGCCCTGCCTGCCGAACTGTTTGCCGCTGCCGACTACACGGCGCTGGGTCACCTGCACCTGGCCCAGAGCCCGGCCGAGGGGGTGCACTACAGCGGCTCGCCGCTGCCGCTCTCGCTGGCCGAGGCGAATTACAACCATCAGGTGCTGGAGGTGACGTTTGAGAGGGGCAAACTGGCCCGCCTTGAGCGGATCCCGGTGCCCCGCGCGGTGGAGATGATCCGCCTGCCCCAGAGCGGCCTTGACGAGGCGCTCAAGGCCATCGAGGCGCTGGCGCTGCACCCTTGCCCACAAGAAGCACAGCCCTTCCTCGAGGTACGGCTGCTGCTGCCCAAACCCGAGGCCCGCATCCGCGAGCGCGTGCTGGCCGCCATCGGCGACAAGCCGGTGCGCCTTGCCCGCATCACGACCAGTTATCAAGGCTCGGGCCAGGGGCTGGCGGATGGTGCCGGCCAGCGCCGGCTCGATGAGCTCTCCCCCACCGAGGTGTTTCGCCTCTGCTATCAGCGTCAGTTCGACGGGGAGCCGGAGGCCGAGCTGGTGGCGTCGTTTGAAGAGATCCTGGAGCAAGTGAAGGAGGCCAGCCAATGAAAATCTTGTCGCTGTCAGGGGAGAATCTGGCCAGCCTGACCGGCCCCTTTACCATCGATTTTGCTGGCGGCGCCCTGGGGGCCGCCGGCCTGTTTGCCATCACCGGCAATACCGGCGCCGGAAAGAGCACCCTGCTCGATGCCATCTGTCTGGCGCTCTACGACGAGATGCCGCGCTTTATCGCCAATCGCAAGAACGTCGCCGAAGTGGGCCGCATGGATGACGAGGAGAAACTCAAGGCCAACGACGTGCGCGGTATCCTCAGCCGCGGCCACGCCAGCGGTTTTGCCGAGGTGCAGTTTCGCGGCTGTGACGGCCGCATCTGGCTGGCCCGCTGGGCGGTGCGCCGGGCGCGCAACCGCGCCGAGGGGCGCTTTCAGGCCCAGGAGCGCAGCCTGACCGACGTGGCGTCGGGCCAGGTGTTCAGTGGTAGCAAGCGGGAGCTGCAGGATCGCATCGACGAGCTGGTGGGGCTCTCCTGGGAGCAGTTTCGCCGCGCCGTCATCCTGCCCCAGGGGGAGTTTGCCGCCTTCCTCAAGTCGAGCGCCGACGAGCGTTCGGCCCTGCTCGAACGGATGACCGGCACTGAGCTCTACTCCGCCATTTCGGTCCAGACCCATGAGCGGGCGCGGGAGGAGCAGCAGAAACTGGCCGCCATCAGCCAGCGGCTCGGTGACGTGGCGTTGATGGACGAGGCGACCCGCGAGCAGTGGGTGAGCCAGCAGGTCAGCCTCGCCACCAGCCTCAAACACGAGCAGCAGCAACAGCAACTGATGCAGGACTTGCGGGATCTCAACGGCCGCATCGCTGCGCAGTTGCAGGCCTGTCAGGAGGGAGAGGCGGCCCTTGCCGCGGCGGAGGCGGCCCACGGTGCGGCCGCTCCCGAGCGGGAGGAGTTCGCCCGCGCCGAGCAGGCCCAGGTGGCCCGCGCCGATCACGACGAGCTGGCTCGCCTCACCCTGGAGGTGCAGCAGCAGGAGAAGGCACTGGCCGAGCTTGGCCCCGAACTTGGCAAGCTGGAGGAGCAGACCCAGCAGAGTGCCCTCACCGAACAGCAACTGCTGGCGGAGAAGATCGCCGCCGAGCGCGAGTGGGGAGCCCTGCAACCCGAACTCAAACGGGCGCAGGAGCTCGACACCCGCATTCGGGAAAAGCAGCAGCAACTGCAGAAGATCCAGCAGGAGGGGTCGCAGGAGCGGGAGGTGCAGCTCACCCTGGAACAGGGCTGGCGCCAGCAGCGCCAGCAGGTGGAGCAGCTCAAGGCCCAGCACCTGCAGTGGGGCGCCTGGCTTGAGGAGCACAAGGAGCTGGCGCCGGTGGCCCGCCAGTGGCAGCCGCTGCTCACTGCCATGCAGGATTGGGCCGAGGATGCCGACAGGCTGCAGCAACTGCTCACCCTGCGCGAGCACAAGCTGCGCACCCTCAGGCAACTGCAACACCAGCTGGAGCAGGGGCAGCAGGAGCGCGACTACTGGCAGCGCGAGCAGACCCGGTTGCAGCAACAGCAGCACGAATTGCAGGAGCAGCAGTGGGAGGGGCGTCTGGCCAAGGCGCAGGAGCAGTGGCAGCAGCAGACCGAACAACTGGGCCAGCTGCGCCAGCTGCTGGAGCTGGCGGACTATGGCCGCAATCACGGTGAGCAGCATGGTCGCCTGCAGCAGGAGATCGCCCAGCTGGAGCAGGCGCTCGGCAAGCTGGCCATCCTCGGCGATGAGTTGACGCCGGCCCGCGAGCGGCTCGCCCTGCAACGGGACGAGGCACGCCGCGCGCTGGAGCAGTCCCGTGCCATCGCCAGTTTCGAGCAGCATCGCCACATCCTGCGCGACGGTGAACCTTGCCCGCTCTGCGGCGCCGAGGAGCACCCCTATCACCAGAGCCAGCCGCAGGTGGCCGGTATTCTCGGCCAGCTGGCGGAGCGCGTCCGCAGCCTGGAGCTCGAGTGGGAGCGGCTCAATCACCAATACATTCAGTGCGAGAGCGAACGCCAGGAGCTGGCCCGCCAGCTGGCAGTGCGTCAGCAGCATCTACCTGAGCTGGAGACGCGCGCCGAGCAGCTGACCCAGCGTTGGCAGCAGCTGGGCGGTGCCGAGCTGCTGGGCCATCCGCTGCCGCTGCGTCAGAGCCCGATCGAGTGGAACGAGTTGATGAGTACCCTGCTCGGCCGCGGCCAGAGTCTGGAGCAGGGGCTGGCCCGCAGCCAGCAGCAACTGCGCGAGGCCCAGCAGGGGCAGCAGCAGTTACAGGCCGTGCGCCAGCAGCTGAGCCAGCTGGCCAGCCAGCACCAGCAGTTCGAGCAGCAGTGGCAGGAGGCCGATCGCCAGCGCATCGCCCTGGAAGGGGAGGTGAAGGGGATGGGCGAGCAGGAAGCGACCCTGCGCCAGCGCCTTGAGCAGGGGGGCAACCGGCTCGACGAGCAGATGGGAGGCCAGCCCTGGCGTCAGTGGCTGGGCAGCCAGCAGTGGCGCGAGTGGCAGCGGGCCTGCGAGGCCTGGCTGCACGGCCAGAGCGAGTGGGAGCGGATGACCGGCGAGATTGCCAGCCTTACCCCGGCCCTGAGTGCTCAGGAGGCGCGTCTGCAGACCCAGCGCGAGCTGCTGCACAAGCTCGAGCGCGACTACAAGGAACATGAACAGCAACGGCAGGGGCTGGTTACCAGTCGTGCCACCTGTCTGGGGGGGGAGGAGATTGCCCTGGTCGAGAGCCGCTGGCAGCAGCGGCTGCAGCAACTGGCCAGCGAGCTGGAGACGATGCAGGGGGCGGCCCGCACCCTGCGCGAGCGCCAGACCGAGCTCAAGACCCGTCTCAGCCATCTGGAGCAGGAGAAGCAGGTGAGCAGCCGGCGGCGACGGGAGGTGCTGGGGCGCTGGGCTGCCCACGCCAGCAGCCTCGGCATCGCCGAATATGATCTGCGCCGCCTGCTGGCCATGAGCCCGGATGAGCTCAAGGGGCGCCGCGCCGCCTTGCAGGCGCTGGAGGATGCCCGCGCCGAGGCGCGTACCCGCTTGACCGAGCGGCAGCGGGCGCTGGCGCTGGAGGAGAGCAAGCGAGAGCGTTACTGCGAGCATCACCCCGAGCTGGCCGCGTTGGCGCCACAGGAGCTCGCCAGCCGGCTGACGGCGCTGGAGGCGCACTGCCGCACTCTCGACGAGCAGCTGTTCCAGTGCAAGAGCACGCTGGCCCAGGCCGAGGCGGCGGCCCTCAAGGCGGGCACCTTGCAGGAGGAGCTGGCTGCCCAGCAGGCGGTGGCGGATCATTGGCAGCGGCTCTGTGATCTCATCGGTTCGGCCAGCGGCGCCAAGCTGCGTACCTTCGCCCAGAGCCTCACGCTGGAGCGGCTGCTGCTGGAGGCCAACGCCCAGCTCGCCGAGCTCTCGCCTCGCTATCGGCTGGAGCGGGTGCCCGGCACCGATCTGGCGCTGCAGGTGGTGGATCTCGACATGGGGGACGAGGTGCGCTCGGTGGACTCCCTCTCCGGCGGCGAGAGTTTCCTGGTGTCGCTGGCGCTGGCGCTGGCCCTCTCCAGCCTGTCGTCGCGCCAGACCCAGGTCGAATCGCTCTTTATCGACGAGGGCTTCGGCACCCTCGATCCCGACAGTCTGGATCTGGCGCTCTCAAGCCTCGATTCCCTGCAGGCGGCTGGCCGCCAGATCGGGGTCATCTCCCACGTGCAGACCCTGGTGGAGCGGATCGGCGTGCAGGTACGGGTGGATGCCCTCGGCGGCGGCGAAAGCCGGGTGGTGTTGCCCGGCTGACGACGTGTCGCCCATGACCCTCCATGAACAAGAAGGCTCCTGTCACAGGGCAATGCTGATCAGTTAAGGATCCATTGACCGATCCTTCTGCTGTAGGACAATCCGGAACCAATCACTGGTTCCGGATTTTTTATGTCTATTGCAAACGATCTGAACGATGTTGTTGAGGCATCTGGCGACATGCTGGCTCGGCT